>NZ_JBFODQ010000064.1:0-82880 GCF_040908355.1 Aeromonas sp. R2-2
CTAAGCGTGTTCTTTCCCTCGCCAATGCTACCCTCGGGGTTATCGAGTCAGGTTCACTGGCCATCCACGCCATCGGTAGTGGCCTCTCCTTGGCCAACGGTCTCGAACGTAAACATGCGGTTAAACAGGTGGATCGCCTGCTCACTAACACCAAGCTCAATGTCTGGAGCCTCTTTGACGATTGGGTGCCCTATGTGGTCGGTGAACGTACCGAGATCGTAGTCTCCATGGACTGGACCGAATTCGATGCCGATGATCACAGTACCTTGGTTATCAGCCTGCAAACCAACCACGGTCGCAGTACTCCGCTGCTGTGGAAAACCCATCGGAAATCGTTGCTCAAAGGGCAACGCAATGCCCATGAGAAAGAGCTGCTCACCAAGCTCAAGCAGACGTTGCCAGAGGGTATCTTCGTGACGGTAGTAGCTGACCGCGGCTTTGGTTACATGGAGCTGTTCGAACGCCTGGAGCAAGAGCTAGGCTTTGCTTATCTCATTAGATTTAAAGGAAATGTTTTGGTTGGTTACCCTGGTGTAGAGCAGGTTCCAGCTCGGCACTGGCTAACGCCGACCGGGCGCACCCGAACCCTCAAAGCGGTGGAGCTAACTGGGCAGCGACAGCCTGTCGAACGGGTCTATTGTTGTCATAAGAGTGGCATGAAAGACGCGTGGTTTCTGGCCAGTAACCGGACCGACCTGAGCGCCGCCAAGGCGTTGCAACTATACGGCCAGCGCTGGGGTATCGAGACCAGTTTTCGTGATATCAAAGATTACAAATTCGGCATGGGTATGGGAGATGTGCACATCAGTAATCCGGTCCGGCGCGACCGACTGTTTTTATTCAGTGCCCTGGCCATCGTCTTGCTGACGCTGCTGGGTAAGGCTGGAGACAGTGTCGGTCTAGAGAGAACGATCAAGGTCAATACCAGCAAGAGCCGAACCTATTCGTTCTTTCGGCAAGGGGTCATCTATTACCAGTTGCTACCTAAAATGAAAGAAGCCAATGCGGTCTTGTTGATGGATAAATTTATCTACTACCTGAAGCAACACCGCTTATATACCCGCACACTTGGAATTATTTGAGTCTCTAAAAATGAGGGGATCTCTGAGCTTCTTACCTAATCGTCGCCATCTGCCGCACGCAGCGTTGCTCCCTGTCATCTACCCGCTTGGCAAACCAGGCGGTGGTGAGGTTGCGGGTGATTTTCGGGCTCTTTAGCTGAATGCCGGGCAGGATGGCGCGGGGCAGTCGCTTGCCCGCTTGCTTGTCGGCCAGGGTAAAGATGCGATGGTAGAGATCGGTCTCGGCAAATTCGGCGGTATCCCCTTTACGCAGGCTCTGGTGGATCGCCTGTTTGCTCATATTGACCCGGTTGGCGAGGGTGTAGACGGCCAGCTCGGTGTTGCCCGGCAGATCCGAGTCATAGCGGATCAGATCCCCGTCCAGCGCCAGAGTTTTGCCACTCAAGCGGCTGACGGCGGCCTGAAAAGCGGCATTGCGACTGGCATACCAGCCGGCGTTGAAGTCGGCAAAGCGGTAGAGGGTATCCGGGTAGTCGACGGGATAACCGAAGATATGCTTGGTGCCAAACCAGATGCCGCCGCGACGGGTAAAGACTTCGTGGCGAATGGAATCCTTGATTGGATAGGGGTAGCCACGGGCGTTGGCCTCGGCAAAGGCGATGCTCACCTGCATCGGGCCACCGGTATGCACCGGGTTGAGGTTGCCAAACAGCGTCTTGCCCATCGGCAGCATGCTGATCATATCTTCGAAGATTTCACTCATCTCCCGTTCGGTACGCAACTTGTCGATGCGCTCGGCATAGCTCTTGCCGGTGGGCGAGTTGATGGAGAGCGCGGCCCGCACCATAAATTCGGGGATCAGCAGCTTGGCTGCCCGTGAGTTGATCTCTTTCCAGGCGATCTTGCCAAGGCCCGGCACCACGGGGTCGGCCTGATAAGTGGCTTCCTGCTCCGCCACCGCCAGCACGCTGCAGACATTGTGATCATTGACCGTCACCCCCTGGGTGGTGAGCGCCGTCACCACGTCGTTGGCCCACCCCTGTTTGTCAGGCACCTGACGGGGCAAGAAGCGCACGATGCGGCTCTTCATATCCGCCGGTTTGCGCGGCTGCATGGCAGGCGGCGTTTTGGGGTTGCTCACGCTCGCCTCTTTGGCAGGCGCGGAGGCGGGATCACTGGCACAACCGGCCAGCAACAAGGCAGCGCAGAAGGCAAGAAGACGACAGGAAGGCAAAGCGGTCATAAGCATGTCCATTTTTTGTAGGCCCTACAGGCAGCGCCGCTGGCACTGCACTGACAAGCAAAGTGGGGCCATTGTAGAGGATTGCCTGCTGCAGTTGAAACCCGCGCTCGCAGCATCCCCTCCCCTTGCCAGCTTTTGCCACCCCACGCGCCATCCGTTGTCTGCGATGAGGAAGACATGACCTTCTTCAAGGATTCACCCGGCCCGAACCGAACGGTGAGCGCCTGATAAAAAGAAACCCCCGCCATCGCTGGCGGGGGTTGGTCGTCTGGCAAGTCGGGCTGATGCCCGCTGCAAACTCTTAGCGGTTTTTCACCTTCTGGTGCAGCTCCTGCACCGAGTTGACGTTGGCGGTGGCATCCACGCTGATGGCCATGCAGGTGGCAAACGCCTCATTCATGGTGGTGGTATACGCCACCTTGTTCTGCAAGGCGGCGCGACGCAGCTGCTTGGAGTCCTGGATCGCCACTCGCCCTTCGGCGGTGTTGACGATGTAGGTGTACTCGCCATTCTTGATGCGGTCGAGAATGTGCGGGCGACCTTCGTGCACCTTGTTGACCAGGCGCGGGTTGATGCTTGCTTCACCCAGCGCGACCGCGGTGCCGTGAGTGGCATCCAGCTCGTAGCCCAGCTCCAGCAGCTTGGCGGCCAAGTCGACCACCTGCGCCTTGTCGCTGTGGCGCACCGACAACAGGGCGCGCCCCTCTTTCGGTACGGCGTGGTTGGCACCCAGCTGCGCCTTGGCATAGGCCTCGGCAAAGCTGCTGCCCACCCCCATAACCTCACCGGTAGAGCGCATCTCTGGCCCCAGCAGCGGGTCAACCCCCGGGAACTTGGCGAACGGCAGTACCACCTCTTTCACCGAGTAGTAGGGTGGGATGATCTCTTTAGTGAAGCCCTGTTCTTGCAGCGACTGACCGGCCATCACACGGGCGGCAATCTTGGCCAGCGGGGCACCGGTCGCCTTGGAGACGAACGGCACGGTACGGGCGGCACGCGGGTTCACCTCGATGAGGTAGATGTCATCGCCCTTGACCGCGAACTGCACGTTCATCAGGCCGATAACGCCGAGCTCCAGCGCCAGCTTGCGCACCTGCTCGCGGATCTCGTCCTGAATTTTCTTGGACAAGGTATAGGGAGGCAGGGAGCAACCGGAGTCACCGGAGTGGATACCGGCCTGCTCGATGTGCTCCATGATGCCGCCGATGACCACGTCGGTGCCGTCGCAGATGGCATCCACGTCCAGCTCGGTCGCATCGTCCAGGAAGCGGTCCAGCAGTACCGGCGATTCGTTGGAGACGCTCACCGCCTCGGCGAAGTAGCGACGCAGATCCTGCTCGTCATAGACGATTTCCATGGCGCGGCCACCCAGCACGTAGGAGGGGCGAACCACCAGCGGGTAGGTGATCCGCTCGGCCAGCAGCACAGCCTGCTCCAGCGCGGTGACGGTGCCGTTTTCCGGCTGCTTGAGGCCGAGGCGCTCGACGGCAGACTGGAAGCGCTCGCGGTCTTCGGCGCGGTCGATGGCATCCGGGCTGGTACCGATGATCGGCACGCCGTTGGCTTCCAGTGCACGGGCCAGTTTCAGCGGGGTCTGGCCACCGTACTGAACGATGACGCCCTTGGGTTTTTCGATGCGCACGATTTCCAGCACATCTTCCAGGGTCACCGGCTCGAAGTAGAGACGATCCGAGGTGTCGTAATCGGTGGAGACGGTCTCCGGGTTGCAGTTGACCATGATGGTCTCGTAACCATCTTCGCGCAGGGCCAGCGCCGCGTGCACGCAGCAGTAGTCAAACTCGATACCCTGACCGATACGGTTCGGGCCGCCGCCGATGATCATGATCTTGTCGCGGTTGCTCGGGGCCGCTTCGCACTCCTCGTCATAGCTGGAGTACATGTAGGCGGTGTTGGTGGCGAACTCGGCGGCGCAGGTATCGACCCGCTTGTAGACCGGGAAGATGTTGTGGCGGGCACGCAGTTTGCGCACTTCCCCTTCGGCCACGCCGAGGATCTTGGCCAGACGGGCATCGGCAAAGCCTTTGCGCTTCAGGGCACGCAGGAAGTCGGCATCGAGACCGGCCATGCCGCGCTCTTTCACCTCTTCTTCCAGTTTCACCAGGTCTTCAATCTGTACCAGGAACCAGGGGTCAATCTTGGTCAGCTTGAAGATGCCATCCATGGAGAGACCGGCGCGGAACGCATCGGCGATGTAGAAGATACGGTCACTACCAGCGTCCTGCAGCTCGTGACGGATGCGGGTCAGGGAGTCCGGGGCATTGAGGTCAACCATGGGGTCGAAGCCGGTTTTGCCAGTTTCGAGGCTGCGCAGCGCCTTGTGCAGGGACTCCTGGAAGTTGCGGCCGATGGCCATCACTTCGCCGACCGACTTCATCTGGGTCGTCAGACGGTCGTTGGCACCGGCGAACTTTTCGAAGTTGAAGCGCGGTACCTTGGTGACCACGTAGTCGATGGCCGGCTCGAAGGAGGCCGGAGTGCGACCGCCGGTGATGTCGTTCATCAGCTCGTCGAGGGTGTAACCGATGGCGAGCTTGGCAGCGATCTTGGCAATGGGGAAACCGGTCGCCTTGGAGGCCAGCGCAGAGGAGCGCGACACCCGCGGGTTCATCTCGATGATGACCATGCGGCCATCTTTCGGGTTGATACCGAACTGGACGTTGGAGCCGCCGGTCTCGACGCCGATCTCGCGCAGCACCGCCATGGAGGCGTTGCGCATCAGCTGGTACTCCTTGTCGGTCAGCGTCTGGGCTGGCGCGACCGTGATGGAGTCACCGGTGTGGATACCCATGGGGTCGAAGTTTTCGATGGCGCAGACGATGATGCAGTTGTCGTTGCGATCCCGCACCACTTCCATCTCGTACTCTTTCCAGCCGATCAGCGACTCGTCGATGAGCAGCTCTTTGGTCGGCGACAAGTCCAGACCGCGCTCGCAGATCTCGACGAACTCTTCGGTGTTGTAGGCGATGCCGCCACCCGAGCCGCCCATGGTAAAGGAGGGACGGATGATGCAGGGGAAGCCGACCATCTGCTGCACGCCCCACGCCTCTTCCATGTTGTGGGCGATACCGGCGCGCGGGCACTCCAGGCCAATGCTGCGCATCGCCTTGTCAAAACGGGAGCGGTCTTCGGCCTTGTCGATGGCGTCGGCGGTGGCACCGATCATCTCGACACCGAACTCGGCCAGCACACCATGCTTCTCCAGTGCCAGTGCGCAGTTGAGCGCAGTCTGGCCACCCATGGTGGGCAGGATGGCGTCCGGGCGCTCTTTCTTGATGATTTCGCGCACCACTTCCCAGGTGATGGGCTCGATGTAGGTGGCGTCTGCCATCTCCGGGTCGGTCATGATGGTGGCCGGGTTGGAGTTGACCAGAATGACGCGGTAGCCCTCCTCGCGCAGGGCTTTGCACGCCTGGGCGCCGGAGTAGTCAAATTCGCAGGCTTGGCCGATGACGATGGGGCCGGCGCCGAGGATCAGGATGCTCTGAAGGTCGTTACGTTTTGGCATGAAACTCTTTCCTCTATTTCTTAGGCGCGATACTGCTTAATCAATTCAATAAAGTGGTCAAAAAGACCGGCACAGTCGTGCGGGCCCGGGCTCGCTTCGGGGTGCCCCTGGAAGCTGAAGGCCGGACGGTCGGTGCGATGGATACCTTGCAGGGAACCATCGAACAGGGAGACGTGGGTGGCGCGCAGGCAATCCGGCAGGCTGTTCTCGTCTACCGCAAAGCCGTGGTTCTGGGCGGTGATCATCACAGTGTTGTCATCGAGACTCTTCACCGGATGGTTGGCACCGTGGTGGCCAAACTTCATCTTGACGGTCTTGGCACCGGAGGCCAGACCCAGCAGCTGGTGACCCAGACAGATGCCGAATACCGGCGTGTTGGTATTAAGGAAAGCCTTGATGGCCTCGATGGCGTAGTCGCACGGCTCGGGGTCGCCGGGGCCGTTGGAGAGGAAGATGCCATCCGGGTTCATCGCCAGTACCTCGGCGGCCGGGGTCTTGGCAGGCACCACGGTCAGGCGGCAGCCACGGTCAACCAGCATCCGCAGGATGTTGCGCTTGACGCCGAAGTCATAGGCCACCACGTGGTATTTCAGCTGGTCGGCATCCGGGGTGACATGTCCCTTGCCAAGCTGCCAGCTCCCGGTCGTCCAGTTGTACGCCTCACCAACCGTCACCTCTTTGGCCAAGTCCATCCCCTTCAGACCGGGGAAGGCACGGGCCTGTTCGAGGGCATAGGCTTCATCGACCTGTTTCCCGGCCAGAATGCAGCCAGCCTGAGCGCCTTTCTCGCGCAGGATGCGGGTCAGTTTACGGGTGTCGATGTCGGCGATGCCAACGATGTTGTGAGACTTGAGGTATTCGGAGAGGGATTGCTGATTGCGGAAATTGGAGGCAAGTATCGGAAGGTCCCGGATGATCAATCCCTGAGCATGGATCTGACTGGACTCTTCATCTTCGCTGTTGGTGCCGGTGTTGCCTATATGGGGGTAAGTGAGGGTGACTATCTGACGGGAATAAGAGGGATCGGTGAGGATTTCCTGATAGCCCGTCATCGACGTATTGAAAACCACTTCACCAACGGAACATCCCTCGGCGCCTATCGACACGCCTTTGAACACAGTTCCATCTTCCAGCACTAGCAATGCAGTGTGATTCAAGACAACCTCCAGTTATTTAGCTTTAAATTCAGCAATTTACCTGGGTGTTGCGGGCTCGGTTCCGGTCTTGGACAGGACTCGAACCCGGCAGATTTCTGGCAAATTGGGCGCATTCTACTTAAAAAAAGTGGCATTTCAACGTCTTTTCTCGAATGAAATGCATCTAAATTCAATAAAAAAGCAACATTACCCATTATCTATGCACTCAATCGCTTTGCAACCCCCTCCCGCGAAAGAAAAGGAAAAACCACCATCAAAAGATGCCACCAAGCCAGCAATAGCGACAAAAACAAACAAAAAAACCAATTAAAACAATGACATTTATTTTTACGCAAAAAACATTAATGACAAATTTAACGCTTTTATGATGACAAGAGTGAACATGAAAAATGGAAAACGTTTTTCTTCGTTTGAATTTTTAGTCTTTTCCAGTCCATGTAAAAAAATGGCTTTATCCGCCATAAAGATGCTCAAATCTGTTACCTGGTGATGACATTCAGGAAGGGAAAATCTGGCAGATAACGCAATAGTGTGATTTATAAGGCATTCAGATTAAAATTACCGACAGAGTGCCTTTTTACACAAACTCTGACTGGCTGACAGCAAAAACCCCGGCAAGCCGGGGTTTTTCACTGGGTAGCAGTAGTACGAAAGTGCCGCACAGAGGCATCACTTGAGATTGAGCACATCCTGCATGTCATAAAGACCGGCACCCTGCTGACCAAGCCACTTGCCCGCTCGCACAGCACCGTTGGCGAAGGTCAGGCGACTGGAGGCCTTGTGGCTGATCTCCACCCGCTCGCCGATATCGGCAAACATGACGGTATGCTCCCCCACCAGATCGCCGGCGCGAATAGTGGCAAAGCCGATAGTGTTGCGATCCCGCTCGCCAGTGATCCCCTCGCGGCCATAGACGGCGCACTCCTTGAGATCACGGCCCAGCGTTTTGGCGACCACTTCCCCCATGGAGAGCGCGGTACCGGATGGCGCATCCACCTTGTGGCGATGGTGGCCCTCGATGATCTCGATGTCGGTGTAATCCCCCATCACCTTGGCGGCCTGCTCCAGCAGCTTGAACACCAGGTTGACCCCGACCGAGTAGTTGGAGGCGAATACTATGCCGATCTGCTTGCCAGCCTCTTTCAGGGCTGCCTTGCCTGCATCGTCAAAACCGGTGGTGCCGATCACCATCTGCTTGTGGTGGGCCAGCGCAAAGGCCAGATTGGCCAGGGTCACCTCGGGACGGGTGAAGTCGATGATGAGATCAAACTCGTCACGCACCTTGTCAAGACTGTCGCTGATGGCCACACCCAGATGGCCCAGCCCATTGAGCTCACCGGCATCAAGACCGATCACCGCCGAACCCGGCCGCTCCAGCGCCGCCCCGACCACTACGCCATCGGTGTTGGTGATGGCCTCCAGCAGCACTTTGCCCATACGACCATTACAGCCCATCACGGCCACACGGATCGGATTGTCCATCTCCACCCTCTCATCTCTTTTAATTATGGAAAGAGACCGTTTTACCAGCCCGCGCGGGGTTTGAAAAGCCATGATGCCACCACTCCTTGCTGCACTCGCCAACGGCAGTGCCCGCTGGCTGGCCAATAACTTCCTTTTGGTCACAGGCCGTTTTTCATCGTCTCACTCCATCATTTGGCAGACCGGGTGCCATCTGATAGGTTCGAACGAGTGAAATGCCAGCATAAGCAAAATCAGGGCAACGCCCGTGTCGATATCAAATGAGGTGCAAGGATGAGCGCAGGATTGCTGTTTGCTGTGGGGTTGATATCACTGACCCTGGTCATGCTGGCCGCGGCTCTGCTGTTTGGCGGGCCGAGTCCGGCACCGGCGATGGCCAGCATCAACGACCCTTTCAAGGGGAGTGACTGGAGCAACATGCCACCCCTCTCAAGATACCCGGCGCGTGACGGCACGCAGCTGGCCTATCGGCACTATGGCGCAGAGGGCAATACGAAGAACAACAAGGTCAAGGGCAGCGTGGTACTGGTTCACGGCTCTTCTGCCAGCAGTCAGAGCATGCACAAGATGGCGAACGCCTTTTCGCAAGCGGGATACGACGCCTACGCCCTCGATATTCGCGGCCATGGCGCATCGGGCAACAAAGGCACCATTGCCTACATCGGCCAGCTTGAAGACGATCTGGAAGATTTCATCAAGTCGGTGGCCCCCGACAAGCCTGCAACACTCGTCGGCTTCTCGTCAGGGGGTGGCTTTGTCCTGCGTGTTGCTGGCAGTGCGCGACAAACCCTGTTCGAGAGCTATCTGCTGCTCTCCCCCTATCTCGGCCCCACCGCCGCCAACTACCAGCCCAACAGCGGTGGCTGGGTGCGTGTCGGCTTGCCTCGCCTCATCGCCCTGAGCATCCTTAACGGTTTCCATATTTCCGCACTCAACCATCTGACCGTGCTGAACTTTGCCCTTAATGATGAGGCGAAATCCCTGCTGACCCCCTCTTACTCCTTCAACCTTGCCTCTAACTTTCAACCAGAGCGCGACTATCAGCAGAATTTACGCAATGTGCAACGCCCCTGCGCCGTGATCGCGGGTGCAAATGACGAAGCCTTCCAAACAGATCAACTTGAACCTGAGTTAAGACGTCTCGGCATCTCCTGGCCTGTCACCCTGCTGCCCGGAATTGGCCACATTCCGCTGACGCTGGAACAGGATGCTCTCGCGACAGCCGTTCAGGCGGTGGAGAAACTGACACAGTAACCACACAGCCCAGGTCTTGTGTCCACGCGTTCTGGAAATATCCGCACCATGCTCACGTAGAGATAGAGAGAGGTGCGGCTGACGTTTGGCAGCGGGAGAAATCCCCAAGATGGCATGCAGAGATCTTATCGTTTACCTCTTTCCTTATTAAAGGCACGCGATACCCGCGGACTGCGTCAGAACAGCAATGAACAATAAACAGCGCCAACTTCTTTTTCCGAATATTCTTTGGATATCTCAACAACGCCAGAATCATCAAACAAAAACACCTATCCATCTGGACGTCTATCTTGACCAAGCGAGGTTGACTCACTACTGTGGGCACCCCAATGCGGCAGGATGCCCGCCCTGTTTTCCCCCTATCCCTATCCGATACAGGTACAAAGCAGTTTATGACAGGAGGTCATTGTTCAATTTCAGAGGAACACATGATCCAGACTCAACCCAGTGCCAGGGCCTTGCTGCCACTTCTGGTTTTTCTCGCACTCTTTATCGGTACCGGTACCTGGCTGACCCTGCAGGGGGTCGAATTCGCCTTCTATCAGCTGCCCGCTCCGGTTGCAGCCCTGCCTGCGGTGATGCTCGCCCTGCTGCTTGGCAAAGAGAGCTTCAACAGCAATCTGGAGACCTTCTTCAAGGGGGTCGGCCACAGCAATATCATGGCGATGTGCCTTATCTATCTGCTGGCGGGCGCCTTTGCCAGCGTGGCCAAGGCCACCGGCGGGGTTGATGCTACTGTGGCGCTGGGCCTGTCGCTCATCCCTGGCTGGGCGCTGTTGCCCGGGCTGTTCCTCATCTCTGCCTTTATTGCTACCGCTATGGGCACCTCCATGGGCACCATAGGTGCAGTGGCGCCGGTCGCGCTGGGCGTGGCGCAGGCGGCCGGTATCGATCCTGTGCTGATGGCAGGCACCATTCTCTCCGGCGCCATGTTTGGCGATAACCTCTCCATCATCTCCGACACCACCATAGCAGCAACCCGCAGTCAGGGGTGCGAGATGAAGGACAAGTTCCGCGAGAACTTCAAGATTGCGGCCCCTGCCGCCATCGCGGTGATCCTGCTCTATCTGACCCTGGGCTCAGTGGGTGAATCCCCTGCCAACGGCAGCGCCATCGAGCTGTTCAAGGTGATGCCTTATCTGCTGATCCTGGGGCTGGCGCTCGCCGGAGTGAATGTGTTTGTGGTGCTGGGGATCGGTATTCTGGCCGCCGGAGTGGTGGGCATAATCAACGGCTACGCCATCGGTCAGTTCAGCAAGGATATCTATCAGGGCTTTACCGGCATGCAGGAGATCTTCCTGCTCTCCATGCTGATCGGCGGTCTCGGCGCCCTGATGGAGCGTCAGGGTGGTCTGGCCTGGATCAGCGAGCGCATCAGCGCCCTGATTGCCCGTTTCACTCGCGAGCACAATGGTGAACAGAACGAGAAAGCGGCCGAGCTCGGCATCGCCGGGGTGGTGAGTCTCACCAACCTGTGCACCGCCAACAACACGGTGGCTATTATCGTCGCCAGCAAGGTAGCCCGGGATCTGGCCGAACACCACGGTGTCACCCCGCGCCGAGCCGCCTCCATGCTCGATATCTTCTCCTGCGTGGTACAGGGTCTGATCCCTTGGGGCGCACAGGCGCTGCTGCTGGGGTCCATCTTCGCCCTGTCGCCGTTGGCGGTGGTGAGCATGAGTTTCTACCCGATGGCACTCGCGGTAGCGGCACTCATTGCAGTGTTTGTGAAGCACCAGATGCGTGGCAAGGCTGACAAGTAACAAACCAGAGGCTGGCGCGCCGACATGCTGTCAACAGGGGCTACACCCTGTCCCTTGTTGACTCACTAACGGATCCGCCAGCATTTATCCCACCGTTCCGGGCATCAGCCGTCCGGGGCGGGAGTTCCCCTGCCCCTTAACGTCAAGAGTGAATGTGCTAAGGTAGAGCGCGTTCAAGCCATCGATGCGCAGCTATACCAGAGGTTCCCCATGCATGAGTCCCAACCCGAACGTCAATCCCTGCGCCAACTGGTTCGTCAACGCCGCAAAAATCTGAGTCCGGCCGAGCAGCAATTGGCGGCCCAACAGCTGCTGGCCCAGTTCAAGCAACACCCCGAGATCCTCGCCGCCAAACGCATTGCCCTCTATCTGGCCAATGACGGGGAGATCAACCCCCTGCCCACCATCCACTGGCTGTGGGCCCAGCACAAAGAGGTCTACCTGCCGGTGCTCCACCCCTTTACCCCGGGTCACCTGCTCTTTTTGCGCTATACCGCCACCAGCCCCATGGTACGCAACCGCTACGGCATCGAAGAGCCGGAGCTGGATATCCTGCAGGTGGTGCCCCACAGCACGCTCGATCTTATCTGCACCCCGCTGGTCGCCTTCGATGCCCAGGGCAATCGCCTTGGCATGGGGGGCGGCTACTACGATCGCACTCTCGCCATCTGGCATGAGCACAAGCTGGGCCCCAAGCCACTCGGCATTGCCCACGACTGCCAGCAGGTAGATGCCGTCCCGCAAGAGGAGTGGGATGTGCCGCTGCCCCAGATCATCACCCCGAGCCACTGCTGGCGCTTTGAATAGGCTGTTTTTGGCAGGCAGCCCCTGCTTTGTGCGCGCAAACGCAGAATAAACAGGCAAACGATTTACAAACTCCCTCTTTTTGCCCCGGAACGTGAGCAACAAGGTCGCGACGGGGTACCGGGTTGGATATAATGCGCCCGCTTTTTTCTTAAGGAACGATCATGACTCAAGATGAAATGAAGAAGGCGGCCGGTTGGGCTGCGCTCAAGTATGTGGTTCCCGGCACCATCGTCGGGGTGGGCACCGGCTCTACCGTCAACCACTTTATCGACGCGCTGGCGACCATGAAGGACGAGATCAAGGGGGCGGTATCCAGCTCCGTGGCTTCTACCGAGCGCCTCAAGGGCTTCGGCATCACCGTATATGATCTCAACGAGATCGACGCCCTCTCCGTCTATGTGGATGGCGCCGACGAGATCAACGCAACCCGCGACATGATCAAGGGCGGTGGCGCAGCCCTGACCCGCGAGAAGATCGTTGCCGCCGTCGCTGACAAGTTCATCTGCATCATCGACAACACCAAGACCGTCGACGTGCTGGGCCAGTTCCCGCTGCCGGTGGAAGTGATCCCGATGGCCCGCGAATACGTGGCCCGCGAAATCCGCAAACTGGGTGGCAACCCGGTGTGGCGTGAAGGGGTAGTCACCGACAACGGCAACCACATTCTGGATGTGAAAGGGATGGCCATTACCGACCCCAAGGCGCTGGAAGTACGACTGAACGCCATTGTTGGTGTGGTCACCAACGGCCTGTTCGCCGCGCGCGGCGCCGATGTGGTCCTGATCGGTACGCCGGACGGCGTGATTACTCAGTAATCCCGACACCGGTAACACAGTGCAGCGGCATCCTCCCTCGCTCGCCAGCGCCACTCTGTAACCTCTGACGCAACAGCGGCGTTGATTGAGCCCCGGGATGGGATATGACCCAAACATTGCACTGTGAATAAATGACGGCGCCTGATGGCGCCGTTTTTATTTATCCCTCAACAAGTTGCATACGGATGTTTACAACATTCGTTGATAACTTCAAAGAATTTGACTTTCGTCACAAATATTCCCTCTCCCAAACGTTTTTGCTACTTTACGGTTTTCTTCGCACACCAAATCTGCACTTACGTTTGCACATACAGAGGGATCGTCATGACTGCCAAGTTTTCGTTGGACAAGGATAAAATCAAGGTTCTGCTGCTGGAGGGGGTTCATCCCAACACCGTAGAGACCTTTCGTGCCGCAGGTTACACCAGTGTGGAGTATCTCAAGACCTCGCTCTCCGAAGAGGAGCTGATTGAGCAGATCCGCGACGTCCATTTCATCGGGCTGCGCTCCCGCACCCAGATCACCGAGAAAGTCCTCGACGCCGCCAACAAGCTGGTCGCCATCGGCTGCTTCTGCATCGGTACCAACCAGGTCGAGCTGGAAGCGGCCCAGATCCGCGGTATTCCGGTCTTCAACGCCCCCTTCTCCAACACCCGTTCGGTCGCCGAGCTGGTACTGGGCGAGATCCTGCTGCTGCTGCGCGGCATCCCCGAGAAGAACGCCAAGTGCCATCGCGGCGTGTGGGAAAAACTGGCCAACCGCTCGGTGGAAGCGCGCGGCAAGAAGCTTGGCATCATCGGCTACGGCCACATAGGTACCCAGCTTGGCATCATCGCCGAGAGCATCGGCATGAAAGTTTATTACTACGATATCGAGAACAAGCTCTCGCTGGGCAACGCCATCCAGGTGCCAAGCATGGTCGAGCTGCTCAATATGTCTGACGTCATCAGCCTGCACGTGCCGGAGACCGCCTCCACCAAGAACATGATCGGTGCCGAGCAGCTGCGGATGATGAAACCGGGCGCCATCTTCATCAACGCCGCCCGCGGTACCGTGGTGGATATCGATGCGCTGGCTGACGTCATCAAGAGCGGCCATATTGCCGGCGCAGCCATCGACGTCTTCCCGGTCGAGCCCAAGTCCAACGACGAGGAGTTCCAAAGCCCGCTGCGTGGGCTGGAGAACGTGATCCTGACCCCGCACATCGGTGGCACCACCCATGAAGCGCAGGAGAACATCGGGCTGGAAGTGGCCAACAAGCTGGTCAAATACTCCGACAACGGCTCTACCCTCTCCGCCGTCAACTTCCCGGAAGTGTCGCTGCCGGGCCACAAGGGCTCCAGCCGCCTGCTGCACATTCACCGCAACCAGCCGGGTGTGATGAACCAGATCAACCAGATCTTCGCCGAAGAGGGGATCAACATCGCCGGTCAATACCTGCAGACCAGCAGCCATATCGGTTACGTGGTGATCGACGTGGAGACCGAGCACAGCGAGAAGGCGCTCGCCAAGCTCAAGGAGATCAACGGCACCATCCGTGCCCGCATCCTCCACTGATAGATCCGTGTATCCAAGCAGCAAAAAGCCCGTCATGATGACGGGCTTTTTTACGTTGTGGAGCCTGATAGCTGCGTGATGGCTTACCACCATCCCAACAGGTTGCGGCCCACCAGCGCCCCCCATACCAGGGCGTTCAGGGCTAGCGCGATAAAGACGGCGGCAGAGCCCAAATCCTTGGCGCGACCGGAGAGCTCATGATGCTCGGAGCCAACCCGGTCTACCACAGCTTCGATGGCTGAGTTGAGGATCTCGACGATCACCACCAGCCAGCTGATGACGATAAGCAGCAGGATCTGGTTGAGGGAATCCCCCAGCCAGAAGGCCAGCGGCATCAGCAACAGGATCAGCATCAGCTCCTGCCGAAACGCCGCCTCGTTAATCCAGGCTGACTTGAGCCCCTTCATGCTGTAACCGGTTGCGTTGATGATGCGGGTGACCCCGGTTGCCCCTGGCTTTGCCACGCTATCTACCTCATTTGGAATCGATTTTGGCCTCACATCCTATCAGAGCCCCCCAAGGTTTCAATCAGGGGACTTTTGCTTTATTTTATCTCTTTGCTTTTTCGCCCCTTGCGGCTGACACCACCCACTCGAGACTTGAGTTGTATGTCCATTCACACAGATGAATTGCGCACCCGTCGCCTGGAGTCACTGATCACTCCGAGCGAGCTTGCACACGCGTTTCCGATCACCGATACCATTGCCCAGAATCTGCTGGATGCCCGTCGCGAAGTGGAAGCCATTCTGGCCGGAGACGATCAGCGCCTGCTGGTCATTGTCGGCCCCTGCTCTATCCATGATCCCGCTGCTGCTCGCGAGTATGCCCTGCGCCTCAACGCCCTGCGCGAGCAGTATAAAGAGAGTCTCTGCATCGTGATGCGCACCTACTTCGAGAAGCCGCGCACCATCGTCGGCTGGAAAGGGCTGATCAATGACCCGCGCCTTGATGGCAGTTTCGATGTCAACGAAGGGCTGAAACTGGCGCGCAAACTGCTGGTCGACATCAACGAGATCGGCATGCCCACCGCCACCGAATTCCTCGATATGGTGACCGGCCAGTATATTGCCGACCTCATCACCTGGGGCGCCATCGGCGCTCGTACCACCGAATCCCAGGTACACCGCGAGATGGCTTCGGCCCTCTCCTGCCCGGTCGGCTTCAAGAACGGCACCGACGGCAATACCCGCATCGCCATCGATGCGGTACGCGCCGCCCGCCACAGCCACATCTTCTATTCGCCGGACAAAGACGGCAAGATGACCATCTACCGCACCGCCGGTAACCCCTTTGGTCATGTGATCCTGCGTGGCGGCCACCGACCCAACTACGACACCGCCAGTGTCGATGAAGCCTGTGAAGCGTTGGCCGATGTGGGCCTGCCGGAGCGTCTGGTGGTCGATTTCAGCCACGGCAACAGCATGAAGGATCACCGCCGTCAGCTGCTGGTGGCGCAAGATATCTGCGATCAGCTGCGCCGCGGCCGTACCGGCATCGCCGGCATCATGGCAGAAAGCTTCCTGGTGGAAGGGCGTCAGGATGTGGAGAACGGCTGCGCCGCCACCTTTGGCCAGAGCATCACAGATGCCTGCCTGTCATGGAGCGACACCGAAACCCTGCTGGCGATGCTGGCCGAAGCCGCACAGGTGCGCCTGAGCAAACAGGCTTGAACTGCGAATAAAACCAATGGGGCCGGTATTTTTGATACCGGCCCCTTCTTCTTGCTGTCAGCCGATTACGCTTCGCTAATCGGCCCTACATGCGCCCTCTTTCCTGTACACCCTACTTACAAACTGGGCATAAACCACACGCGCCCTGCCGCTTCGATGCGGTCGGTGCGGATCTGGAATACCTGCGCCAGCAGCGCCTCATCCACCAGCTCGACACCCCCTTCTCGCACCACCGCGCCCCTTTGCAGGCAGAGAATGCGGTCGGCCCAGTCGATGGCCAGATTGATATCGTGGATGGCGAGCACCACCAGCAAACCCTGAGCGGCCAGGGTTTTCAGCAAGCGCAACAGCGCCAGCTGATGATGCAGATCGAGCCCCGCCAGCGGCTCGTCCAGCAGCAGCACCTTGCCGGTCGGATTGAGGACCGGCCACACCTGCAGCAGGGTGCGGGCAATCAGCACCCGCTGCTGCTCGCCCCCCGACAACCGGCTGAAGTCACGAGCCAGCAAAGCTTCCAGCTCCAATACCTCGCACAATGCATTTATCGCCTCGTTCTGTCTGGCGGGCGCAACCGCCTCATTGAGCCCGAGGCTCAACACCTGAAACACCGGAATATGAAACAGCTGGGGCTGACGCTGGGGCAGCATGGCACGCCGTTTGGCAAGCTCGGGCCAACTCAGGTCAGTAAGCACTTCCCCCCCCAGCAGCACTGTGCCATCGGCGGGTAAAATCCCCGCCAGCGCCCCGAGCAGGGTCGACTTGCCACTGCCATTGGGGCCAAGCAGCGCCACCAACTGGCCGCCATGCCAGCAGATATCCAGGGGAGAGAGCCGTCCAGCAATGGCGAGTGCGCGCGCCTCCAGCAGCGGCGCAGCAGCACGAGAAGAAACCGGCATGGGATCAGCGGGCGACATCGGCATCTTGCCTCAACAACGGGTAAATAAGGAGACTGCGCGCCCCGACCAAATCATGCAGCACCATCGGCAGTTTGCCTCAATAGCAGGTAGATAAAGAGCGGCGCCCCCACCGAGGCAGTGATGACGCCGATAGGCAACTCCCCCGCGCTCAGGGTGGATCGAGCAACCAGATCGGCCGCCAGCAGCAGGGCCCCGCCGCCAAGCGCCGAAGCAGGCAGCAGAAAGCGCTGATCGCTGCCACCGCAGAGCCGCAGCAGATGGGGCACCACCAACCCGACAAAACCGATGACACCACACAACGACACCGCCACACCGGTCAGCAGACAGACCGCCAGCACCAGCCGCACCCGCATCTTGTCGACATCCATCCCCATCAAGCGGGCCTGAGTCTCTCCCAACAACAACTGTTGCAGTGCCTTGCCCTGCCAGCAGAGCCAGCCCAGGGTGAGCGGCAGCACCAGCCACCACCAGCCGAACTGCTGGCTGCCGTAAGAGAGGCTGCCCATCATCCAGAACATGAATTCACGCAAGGAGCCATCATCGGCAAAGTACATCAACCAGGTCATGGCGGCATTGGTGAGAATGCCGATGGCCACCCCAAACAATAGCAAGCGGGCATGGCCGAGACGCGCCCGGCGAGCCAGCCGAATGAGCAGCATGGTCACCAGCAAGGCGCCACCAAAGGCCGCCAGCGACAGCCCCCAGCCGGGCAGATAGAGGCCGAGGGACTTGGCCACCGCCATCGCCACCATGGCGGCAAGGCCAGCGCCGCTCGAGACACCAAGCAGCCCGGGTTCGGCCACCGGGTTGTGCAGCATCACCTGCAATACGGCGCCGCCACAGGCAAGGGCTGCGCCAGCCAAGAGGGCCAGCAAGGCGCGCGGCAGGCGCAGCTCCAGCAGGATGCGCTGTTCGAGCTCGCCAAGAGGCCGCCAGGGCAGCAGCACAAACTCGCCCCAGACGAGGGAGAAGAGAAACAGCAGCAGGGTCAGCAGCGTCAGGCCACAGAGCCAGCGCCGCTGCCAGCGCTGTTGGCGGGCGATAAGGGAGAGGTACAAGGATGATCCCCGAATAACAAGGCTTCCCCCCGGCACAGTCGCAGCGTCGGGGGGAAGCAGGAAAAGGGCATGATAACAGTGGCTTGCCACCCAAGGTCAAGGCTGGTAACGCTTTGCCATCACGCTTATCTCGCCGCTGGCCACCAGATTTTGCAGCGCCACCAGCAAAGGCTGGCGCAGTGACTGGTGAGGTGAGTGCTTGCTCATCCCCAGATAGAGGGTCACCGGCGTGGCGGGGCGGTAGTCCGCCTTGCCTATCCGGCTTGCATTTCCCTGACTCAGGGCATAGTCCACCTGGCAGTCGGTGCCAATCATCAGCGGCAGGTGACCGCGCTGCACCATGCGCAGCAGCTGATCTTCGGTGGGTACTCCGTGCTTGTCGAGGCGGCTGTCACTGTTGAAGGGCTCAAAGTAGGCAGAGTTGAGCACATAGCCCACCTTCTCCCCCTGCAGATCGCGGTATTGGTGGATCCGGGCCACATTGACCGGCTGACCATAAAACGCGGGCCAGCACTGATAGTAGGCAGGCTGCAGATAGTCGATAAACTGCGCCCGCTCGGCGGTATAGGCGAGGCCAATCATCAGATCGACCTGACCGGTCTGCATCTGCTTGAGCGCCCTGCCCCACGGCATCCGCCGTACCTGCAACTCAATGCCGCTCGCCTGTTGCAACCGGCGCAGGATGTCCATGTCGAGCCCCTGCAACCGGCCATCCGCTTGCAGGATGCGAAATGGCGGCCACAGATCGGTGGCCACCGTCAGCGTCGGGGTCGCTCGCACCGGCATGGCAAATAACAGTAACAACACAATCCCGCATAACTTGCCCATCCCGTCGCATACCTCGCACGGCTTATCCTGTTGGTTAAAAATACCCTCCCGCACCACGTATGAAAACCCGTGGTTCAGGGATAAAATGCGCCGGATTTTCAAGGAGAACCCTATGAACCCGATTTTCGCCAGTATCGGTCTGCTGCTCTGCAGCAACGTCTTTATGACCTTCGCCTGGTACGCTCACCTCAAGAGCATGAACCATAAACCCTGGATCATTGCCGCCCTGGTGAGCTGGGGTATCGCCCTGTTCGAATACCTGCTGCAAGTGCCTGCCAACCGCATCGGCCATACGGTGATGAGCGTGGGCCAACTTAAAATCCTGCAAGAAGTGATCACACTCACCGTATTCGTCCCCTTCTCTATCTTCTATCTCAAGGAAGATCTGAAATGGGACTATCTCTGGGCAGGGCTCTGCATTCTCGGTGCGGTCTTTTTTGTCTTTCGCGAGAAACTGACCGGCGCCTGAGGCTGTACACTCAATATCATCCCGCTCATGGCATCTCATTGATCGACGAGGCAAAAAAATGGAATTGCGAGACATGTTACAGATCCTGGCCAAGCAGGATGGCTCAGACCTCTATCTGTCGACCGGCGCGCCCCCCTGCGCCAAGTTTAACGGCGGCCTGCGCCCCCTCAACGAAACGCCGCTGGAGCCGGGTGAAGTGGCGCGGATCGCCGCCGAGATCATGGATGGCGAGCAGAAGCAGCAGTTCGAGAAGGATCTGGAGATGAACCTTGCCATCTCCCTGCCCCAGATCGGCCGCTTTCGGGTCAACATCTTCAAACAGCGTAACGAAGTCTCTCTGGTGGCCCGCAACATCAAGACCGACATCCCCCGCTTTGAAGATCTCAAACTCCCGCCTGTGTTGCTCGACACCATCATGGAGAAACGCGGTCTGGTACTGTTTGTCGGCGGTACCGGCTCGGGTAAATCTACCTCGCTGGCGGCGCTTATCGACCATCGCAACCGCAACAGCGGTGGCCACATCATCACCATCGAAGATCCGGTGGAGTTCGTTCATCGCCACCGCAAGAGCATCATCAACCAGCGGGAGGTTGGCGTGGATACCCGCAGCTTCCACGCCGCCCTGAAAAACACCCTGCGTCAGGCGCCGGACGTCATTCTTATCGGCGAGATCCGCGATCGCGAGACCATGGAGCATGCGCTGGCCTTCTCCGAAACCGGCCACCTTGCCATCTCCACCCTGCACGCCAACAACGCCAACCAGGCGCTGGATCGCATCATCAACTTCTTCCCCGAGGAGCGCCGCCCGCAACTGCTCAACGATCTGGGCAACAACCTCAAGGCCTTTGTCTCCCAGCGGCTGGTGAAAACCACCGATGGCGGCCGCCGAGCCGCAGTGGAGATCATGCTCGGCACCCACACCATCCGCGACATGATCAAGCGCGGTGAATTTGGCGGCCTCAAGGAGGTGATGGAAAAATCCAAGGCCCTTGGCATGGTCACCTTCGACAGTGCCCTGTTCGATCTGGTGGTGGAAGGGGTGATTGAGGAAGAAGAGGCGGTGAAAAACGCCGACTCGGCCAACAACCTGCGCCTCAAGATCAAGCTGTGGAAGGAGAAGGGGCAGATTGCCAGCAGCAGCGATGCCACCGGCTGGAGCCTCGAACCCACCAAGGACGAGAAGGGCGATTTTTTCTAACCTGTCCCTCGAGAACCCCGGGCCTGCCCGGGGTTCTCTTTATCCAGCACGGCTGGCCCGACTTATCCCTCAGCTCACGCAGATCACAGCCAGTCAGCACCAACGGCGAACGCGCTGGCAATACGCCACATACTCGTCGCCGAAACGGGCATGCAACAGCCGCTCCTCCGGCATGATCTGGAAGCGGGTCAGCCAGGCCACCAGCACGATTGGCCCAACCCAGACCCAACTTCCACCGAGATAACAGCCCCAGGCGGCCAGCCAGCAGAGCAGCCCCAGATACATGGGATTGCGACTGACACGATAGACGCCACAGGTCACCAGACGACTGGTGTGCTGAGGTTTGGTGGGGCTGACCGTGGTCTGGTGGTGACGAAACCGTTGCAGGGCACCAAATCCCATGATGGCCCCCGCCACGACCAGCACAGCCATCAGCGCCATTGCCCAGATGCCGGGCTGACTCTCCCCTCTTAGCCACCACATGGCCCCGGCACAGAGCAGGAAGATCAGCGGTGGTGGCAAACGTAACTCAAGATTGACCATTTTCTTCCCCTGACGAGTGTCGGCCGAACCCGTGTTGCGGTAGACTCCCACCCAGTCAGCGCCTGTTGAGAGTGACAAAGATCATAATAATAACAACAAGTTGTGGTTAAACCACCACCAATGTGGCCGACCCCGTCCAAACTATCCAACGCGAACAACAAAAAGGAATCACCATGCACAAGAAAACTCTGCTGGCTACCCTGATCTTCGGCCTGCTCGCGGGCCAAGCCGTTGCGGCTCCCTATCTGCCCCTTGCGACGGATCATCGCAACGGCCAGGAGCAAACCGCCAGCAACGCTTGGTTGGAAGTGGATCTGGGCGCCTTTGAGCACAATATCCAGACCCTCAAGGATCGTCTCGGTGACAAGGGCCCGCAGATCTGCGCCATCATGAAGGCCGACGCTTACGGTCATGGCATCGACCTGCTGGTCCCCTCCGTGGTCAAGGCCAATATCCCCTGCATCGGCATCGCCAGCAACGAAGAGGCCCGCGTAGCCCGCGAGAAGGGCTTTACCGGCCGTCTGATGCGGGTGCGTGCTGCCACCCCGGATGAAGTAGAGCAGGCCCTGCCCTACAAGATGGAGGAGCTGATCGGCAGTCTGGTGAGTGCCCAGGGTATCGCCGATATCGCCCAGCGCCACCACACCACCATTCCGGTGCATATCGCGCTCAACTCCGCCGGCATGAGCCGCAACGGCATCGACCTGCGTCTGGCCGATGCCAAACAGGATGCGCTGGCCATGCTCAAGCTCAAGGGGATCACCCCGGTCGGCATCATGACCCACTTCCCGGTGGAGGAGAAAGAGGACGTCAAGATGGGGCTGGCCCAGTTCAAACTGGACTCCCAGTGGCTGCTGGAAGCGGGCAAGCTGGATCGCAGCAAGATCACCATCCACGCAGCCAACTCTTTCGCCACCCTGGCCGTGCCGGACGCCTACTTCGACATGGTGCGCCCGGGCGGCCTGCTCTACGGTGACTCCATCCCCTCCCATACCGAATACAAGCGGGTGATGGCATTCAAAACCCAGGTCGCCTCGGTCAACCACTATGCCGCGGGCAACACCGTCGGTTATGACCGCACCTTTACTCTCAAGCGTGACTCCTGGCTCGCCAACCTGCCGCTGGGCTACTCCGATGGCTATCGCCGCGCCCTCAGCAACAAAGCCTATGTGCTGATCCAGGGTCAGAAGGTGCCGGTGGTCGGCAAGACTTCCATGAACACCATCATGGTGGATGTGACGGATCTGAAAGGGGTGAAACCCGGTGACGAGGTGGTGCTGTTTGGCCGTCAGGGTGAAACCGAAGTGAAACAGGCGGATCTGGAGGAGTACAACGGCGCCCTGCTGGCGGACATGTACACCATCTGGGGCTACACCAACCCCAAAAAGATCAAACGCTGATCACGCGATATGAAAAAGGGCTCCCGCGGGAGCCCTTGTTGTTTGGTATTAAATGATGTTGCGTTTAAGCGGCCTTTTTTCGGGTCACAAACAGACTCAGCCCCATGGATGCCAGCAGGATCAACGCGACTACGCCCAGTGCTATGCCGGTCGGGATCTTGAAGATATCCAGCAGCAGCATCTTGACCCCGATAAACATCAGGATCAGCGCCAGACCGTATTTGAGCAGGGCGAAGCGATCAGCCACACCCGCCAGCAGGAAGTACATGGCACGCAGACCCATGATGGCGAAGATGTTGGAGGTCAGCACGATGAAGGGATCCGTGGTCACCGCGAAGATGGCCGGGATACTGTCCACCGCGAAGATAAGGTCGCTCACCTCCACCAGCACCAGGATCAACAGCAGCGGGGTGGCATAGCGCACACCGTCACGCCAGACGAAAAACTTCTCCCCTTCCAGGGTCTCGGTCACCTTGAAACGACGGCGCATCCAGCCTAGCAGCGGATTGTTGGCCAGATCCGGCTCCTTGTCGGCCGCCCACAGCATCTTGGCACCGGTCAGCAGCAGGAAAGCGCCAAACAGATAGAGGATCCAGTGGAACTGCTCGATGAGCCAGCTGCCCGCGAACACCATACCGGCCCGCATCACGATGGCACCCAGTACCCCGTAGAGCAGCACCCGGCGCTGTAGCTCGGCCGGAATGGCAAAGTAGCCGAACAGCATCAGCCAGACGAAGACGTTGTCCACTGCCAGCGCTTTCTCGATGAGGTAGCCGGTGAGGAACTCCAGCCCTTTCTGGTTGGCGATTTCACGGCCCGCGCTGTGATCGAGCCAGAGCCAGATGGCCAGGTTGAAGAGCAGCGCCACGCTGACCCAGATGAGGGACCAGACACCCGCCTCTTTGAGGGACACCTTGTGTGACTTGCCGCCACCGACAAAGCGTATGTCTATCCATAACAGGACCAGCACTATGCTGAAGAAACCGGTCCACATCCACCATTCACCCATGTTCACTTCTCCCAAAAACGACAAAACCCACGACCGAGAGGCGTGGGTTTGCGTTTGGAGCAGATACACCTTGCCTCTCGGCAAGGTCTCACTTACAGCTGATTTGCATCAACTGCCCGGCTGCCGGGTGCACTGCAGGAAATGGGTGCACCGTAATGACGACAAACCGGCGAGAAGTTACTCCCCTTGTTGCGCGGATAGTAGCAGCGGTAAAAGATAACGCCAAGAGGCATCTTCACTGCCGTCAAAAATAAATCGGGGCCCCATCAAGGAGCCCCGCAAACAGGTTCAACACATCCCCATCAGAGCGGATCGACCTTGAGGCAGGAGACCGCGTGATCGAAGTTCCCCTCCAGCACGGGGCGGGTCTTGGCGCACTCGGGGCCAGCCACCGGGCAGCGGGTGCGGAACACGCAACCGGACGGCGGGTTCATCGGTGAGGGCAAATCCCCCTCCAGGATCTGGATCACCTTGTTGCGCTCCAGCTCAGGGTCCGGGATCGGCACCGCTGACATCAGCGCCTTGGTGTAGGGGTGCAACGGGTTGGCGAAGATCTCCTTGCGGGTCCCCAACTCGACGGCGTTGCCCAGATACATCACCAGCACCCGATCGGAGATATGCTTGACCACCGACAGGTCGTGGGCGATGAAGATGAGCGACAGCCCCATCTCCTTTTGCAGGGATTTGAGCAGGTTGACCACCTGCGCCTGAATGGAGACATCAAGCGCCGAGACCGGCTCGTCGCAGATGATCATCTTGGGCTCGAGGATCAGCGCCCGGGCAATCCCGATCCGCTGGCACTGGCCGCCAGAAAACTCGTGCGGATAGCGGTTGACCAGGTTGGGCAACAACCCCACCTTGCTCATCATGGCGCGCACCTTCTCCTTCACCTCTTCCCGTGGCAGGTTGGGATAGAAGGTGATGAGCGGCTCGGCGATGATGTCGCCAATGGTCATGCGCGGGTTCAGGGAGGCCAGCGGGTCCTGGAAGATCATCTGGATCTCTTTGCGCTTCTCGCGCAGGGCATTCTGATCGAGCTTGGTGAGATCGTCACCCAGCCACACCACCTTGCCATCGGTGGCCGGTACCAGACCGATGATGGCGCGGGCAAAGGTCGATTTGCCGCAGCCGGACTCCCCCACCACGCCGAGGGTTTCCCCCTCATAGAGACGCAAGGTCACGCCATCGACCGCCTTGAGGTCAGACGGCTTGGCCCAGGGCCACGCCTTGCCACTCTTGATACTGAAGTGGACCTTGAGGTCAGACACTTCCAACAGCAATTTTTTGTCGGCACCCATTTAGTTGGCCCCCTTGTTCATGGCATCCGAAACCCAGTGGCAAGCACGCTCCCGACCGTCGTTGAACGGGGTCAGGATCGGTGACTGCTGGCCGCAAATCTCGCTGACCCGGTGGCAACGCTCCTGGAAGGGGCAGCCAGTCGGCAGACGCAGCAGGTTGGGCGGATTGCCCGGGATGGTGGGCAGCACTTCCCCTTCGGTATCGAGACGAGGAATGGCGCGCAGCAGGCCTTCGGTGTAGGGGTGGCTCGGACGATAGAAGATATCGTCTACC
This sequence comes from Aeromonas sp. R2-2, assembly GCF_040908355.1. NCBI lineage: Bacteria > Pseudomonadati > Pseudomonadota > Gammaproteobacteria > Aeromonadales > Aeromonadaceae > Aeromonas > Aeromonas sp. R2-2. The sequence goes on from NZ_JBFODQ010000064.1 coordinate 25,291, forward strand.
TTGCCGTACTCCATGGTACGACCGGCATACATCACCAGCACCTTGTTGCAGATACCGGCGACCACGCCAAGGTCATGGGTGATCATGATGATGGCGGTGTTGAACTCGCGCTTGAGCTCGTTCATCAGAGTCATGATCTGGGCCTGTACGGTCACGTCGAGTGCGGTAGTCGGTTCGTCGGCGATCAGCAGTTGCGGCCGGCAGAGCAGCGCCATGGCGATCATCACCCGCTGGCGCATGCCACCCGAGAACTCGTGGGGATACATGCCCATCCGCTTGCGCGCTTCGGGAATTTTCACCGCATCGAGCATCCGCACCGACTCTTCGAACGCTTCCGCCTTGCTAACGCCCTTATGCAACATCAGCACTTCCATCAGCTGATCCTGCACCTTCATGTAGGGGTTGAGCGAGGTCATGGGGTCCTGGAAGATCATGGCGATCTTCTCGGAACGGATCTTGTTGAGCTTGGACTCCGGCAGGTTGAGGATCTCTTCGCCCTGAAACTTGGCGGAACCGGTAATAATGCCGTTCTTGGCCAGCAGCCCCATGATGGCAAAGGCCGTCTGGGATTTGCCAGAGCCGGATTCACCGACGATCCCCAGGGTTTCACCCGCAGAGAGAGAAAAGTTGAGGTCGTTGACCGCCACCACATTGCCGTCCGGGGTCTTGAACTCGACCCGCAGATCTTTCACATCCAGTAACTTCATATAAAAACTCCTTATCGATCTTTCGTGATGCTTTCCTGTCGATCCGATGCTCGATTAACGATCTTTCGGATCGAGGGCGTCACGCAGACCATCCCCGAGGAAGTTGAAGCAAAACAGGGTCACCACCATAAAGCAGGCGGGGAACAGCAGTTGCCAGATGGCCACTTCCATCGACTTGGAGCCTTCATCCAGCAGGGCACCCCAGCTGGTCATCGGTTCCTGAACACCAAGGCCCAGGAAACTCAGGAAGGATTCAAACATGATCATCCCCGGCACCAGCAAGGTGGCGTAGACAGCCACGATACCGAGTACGTTCGGTACGATGTGACGGGTGATGATCTTCCACTTGGAGACGCCACAGACGTGGGCTGCCTCGATAAACTCCTTGCTCTTGAGGCTGAGAGTCTGGCCCCGCACGATCCGTGCCATGTCGAGCCAGCTCACCGCCCCGATGGCGATAAAGATGAGCGCCAGATTGCGGCCAAAGAAAGTGACCAGCATGATGACAAAGAACATGAAGGGGAAGGCGTTGAGGATCTCCAGTACCCGCATCATCAGGCTGTCGACCCGCCCGCCGATAAAACCGGAGGCAGCGCCATACAAAGTACCGATGATGACCGCCACCATAGCGCCCATGATGCCGACCATCAGGGAGATGCGACCGCCCAGCAGGGTACGCACGAACAGATCGCGCCCCAGACTGTCGGTTCCGAAGTAGTGACCCGCTTCCATATCGGGCGGCGACTGCATGGCGCCCCAGTCCGGATCGTCAAAGGTGTATTGGGACAAATGGGGGCCAAAGATGACCGCCAGACCGATGATGGTCAGAATGATCAGGCTGGTCAGGGCCGCCTTGTTGCGCAGGAAACGGCGACGGGCATCCTTCCACAGGGAGCGCCCCTCCACCACTTCCACTTTTTGCGCGAACGCCTCGACGGCATCGCGTTTTTCAGTTGAAACAACCATGATGAACTCCCGAATTAGTAACGGATCTTGGGATCGATAAAGGCGTAGAGAATATCGACCACTGCGTTAAAGGTGATGGTGAGGGCGCCGACCAGAATGGTCAGACCGAGCACCATGGAGTAATCACGGTTAAGGGCACCGTTGACGAACAGCTGACCGATCCCCGGCAGGCCGAAGATGGTCTCGATCACCACGGAACCTGTGATGATGCCGACAAAGGCCGGGCCCAGATAGGAGACCACTGGCAGCATGGCCGGACGCAGCGCGTGTTTCAGGATGATGTGGCGCAGCGGCAAGCCCTTGGCACGGGCGGTACGGATGAAGTTGGAGTTCATGGTCTCGATCATGCTGCCCCGCATGATCCGCGAGATGGCAGAGATGTAGTACATCATCATGCCGAACACCGGCAGCACCATAAACTGGATGCCACCACCCTGCCATCCACCGGCAGGGAACCAACCCAGATGAATACTGAAAAACAGCACCAGCAAGGGCGCCAGCACAAAGCCCGGGATCACCACCCCGGCCATGGCCGACGACATCAGTAGATAGTCGATGATGGTGTTCTGTTTCAGTGCCGCTATGGTGCCGAAGGTGACCCCCAGCAGCACGGCGAAGAAGAAGGCCGTGGTCCCGATCTTGGCGGAAACAGGCAGCGCCTGACTCACCAGATCATTGACGGTGAAATCTTTGTATTTGAAAGAGGGGCCCAAATCACCCTGCACCAGGTTGCCCAGGTAGGTGAGATATTGCATGCCAATGGGTTTGTCGAGCCCATATTTGGCCTCGATGTTGGCGATGACTTCGGGGGGCAGTGAACGCTCGCTGGTAAAGGGGTTACCCGGGGCGAAACGCATCATGAAGAAAGAGACGGTGATCAAGACCAGCAGAGTCGGGATCGCTTCCAATAGCCGTTTAAAAATGAATTTCAACATAGACATTTCCTGTCCTGTACTGCTTCCAAATGGTCGCGGTTGTAATAAAGGCCCGCCGTCCGGCGGGCCCTGCTTGTTATGCGACTTGTTGCTTTAAATCAGTGAGCAATGATGTACATATCTTTGCTGTAGAGGTTATCCAGCGGGTTGGCCGGATAGCCGCCTACATAGGGTTTGACCATACGGGCAGTCACGTACTGGTAGATGGGGGCGATCGGCATGTCCTTGGCCAGGATCTCTTCAGCCTGGACGTAGAGCTTGTTGCGGGCCGCCACATCAACCTGATCACGGGATGAATCCATCAGCTTGTCGAACTCCGGATTGGAGTACTTGCCGTCGTTGTTGCCGTGGGTGGTCTGCATCAGATCCAGCATGGAGGAGGCTTCGTTGTAGTCGGCGATCCAGCCGGCACGACCTACATCAAACTGACCCTGTTTCTTGGTTTCCAGGTAAGTTTTCCACTCCTGGTTGACCAGGCTCACCTGCACCCCCAGCTTCTTCCACATGGAGGCCACGGCCACAGCCACTTTCTTGTGGTTGTCATCGGTGTTGTAGAGCAGCTCGAACTTCAGCGGCTTGCTGGCATCGAAACCGGCCTCTTGCAGCAGCGCCTTGGCCTTGGCATCACGCTCGGCCTGGGTCATCTTCGACCACTCGGGCGCTACCGGCTTGAAGCCATCGACGAAGTCCGGCACCAGGGTGTAACCCGGCGTCTGACCCTGACCCATCACCTTGTCGGCGATCACGTTGCGATCGATGGCATAGGAGAGCGCAGTACGGACGCGCACATCATCAAACGGCTTCTTCTTGACGTTGTACTGGTAGTAGTAAGTACCAACATAACCGGTCACTTTCAGCTCGTCCGGCTTCTCTTTCTTCATCTGCTTGAAGCGCTCGATGGGCATCTGGTAGGTGATGTCCACTTCGCCCGCCAGATAGCGGCTCAGGTCAGCGTTGGTAGACTGGATGGGCAGATAGACCACCTTGTTGATGACGGTCTTGCCATCGTTCCAGTAGTGCTTGTTACGCTCCACTTCGACGCGCTCGTTCACCACCCAGTTCTTCAGGGTATAGGCACCGTTGGATACCATATTTTCCGGCTGGGTCCACTTGTCACCGAACTTCTCGATCACCTTCTTCGGTACCGGATAGGTGGTGGTGTGGGAGAGCATGCTGACGAAGTAAGGGATCGCTTTCTCGAGCTGCACTTCGAAGGTGTAGTCGTCGGTCGCCTTCACGCCCAGCGTATCAGCCGGCTTTTTACCTGCGATGATCTCGGAGGCATTGGCAATGGTCGGGATCTCCAGATACCAGGAGTAAGGAGAGGCGGTTTTCGGATCAACGGCACGCTGGAAAGCAAAAACGAAATCGTGGGCAGTGACCGGGTCACCGTTGGACCACTTGGCATCTTTGCGCAGGTGGAAGACGTAGTGCTTGTTATCCTTGGTTTCCCAGGATTCAGCCACCGCCGGGAGAATTTCCCCTTTAGGGCCGGATGCAACGAGACCCTCGAACAGGTCGCGCAGGATATTGGATTCGACCGTTCCTTCGGTCTTGTGCGGGTCAAGGGTCGCAGGCTCGGAGCCGTTGCCTTTTACCAGTTGCTGGACTTCAGCCAGCTTGGTTCCCGCCGGAACATCGGCAGCCTGAGCCACATTGACGCCACCAAACAGTGCAGCCACCAGCAATGTGTTAATCATTGTTTTTTTATGAGTCATTTCCCTACTCCAACAAGAACATTCCATGCGTTTTTTAAAGTGACGGGGTTAAAACCCGCTCCCAGCATAATTCCCTGCCAATTCCGATAATGCAACAGATATTGTCAGGGTAATCGTCATTTTCTGGTCAAAAAATCAGCTGAGGTGCGCTTTTTCAGTATTAAAACACCGGTAAAGCGCTCATTTTTCACACAAACGACCGATTCTAGAAAAGACCGGGCAAAAAGCAACCAATAAAAAGCCGGTCACGAGGACCGGCTTTCATAAAGCGGAGCTGGCTCACATCAAACTGGGGAAAACCCCCTTGATACCGGCCACCATGATCTCGATACCCAGCGACATCATGATAAGACCCATGATACGGGTCACCACGTTGATGCCGGTGTTGCCCATGATCTTGAACAGCAGCGGCGCGGCGCGGAAGATGAGCCAGGAGCAGAAAGAGAAGACCACGACAACCACTGACATGCCGAGCAGCTGCTGCCAGTGGCTCTGGCTGGCATAGACAATCACCGAGGAGATAGCACCGGGGCCCGCCATCAGCGGCAGCGCCAACGGCACCACGGCGATAGACTCGCGCACCGCCAGTTCACCCTTCTCCTGTTTGTTGTGCTTCACCTCGCCCAGCTTGCCCTGCAGCATCGACCAGGCAATCAGGGTAATCAGCGACCCACCGGCGATCCGGAACGATGCCAGCGAGATGCCAAACCCATCGAGGATCAGTTGCCCCATATACATGGAGACCAGCAGGATCACCATCACCGCGATATTGGCGGTGGTATTGGTTTTCATCCGCTCGGCCTGGGTATGGTGGCTGGTCAGGCTGACAAACACCGGCAACAAACCAAGCGGGTTGATAATTGCGAACAAACCGACAAAAAACTTCAGATACAACGAGACGTCAATTGCTGCCATAGGCGCCTTCCAATAGAGTTTCGGGCCCAGCGGGCCAGTCCATTAATTTCGTGCGTAAATTTACATCATAGCCAGAGCGGGCACCAATCAAATAATCTCACCATTTTGAGGGTTTTTTAGTTAGTTCATCTAATGCATCCGCGCTAACTGGCATAAACCGATGCCAAAAGCCCTTTCTACCGCCCGACACGCGTTAGAAAAGTGAGCGCAAGCCTGCTTAATCATGACCAGAGAGTCCGACGGTGACTGACCGAATGACCAAGCGACTCGAGAGGATCCAGGCTTTGCCTTCCCACTATTTCAGGCCAGACATTACTTCATTGACTCGGCAAGAGAGCCACAATGCAAAAACCGGGAAAGGGGGCAGAAATAGCCCCCTTGGGGAATAAAGCGGATTAGTCATGGATTAAAACAACAATCATTTTTGCAACAAACGCTGGAATAAAGTGCGTTTGTCGGTGATTTTGAAACCAATTCACTCATATTTGCTAACCTATACCGCCAAAATAGCTCTGTAATACTATGGCCTAGTGCAATTAACCACTTGATAAATGTGGTTTATTGCTCTGCATTAACAAGTCTCTCACCTTTCCCTTTGATGCACATTCCGATAACATCAGTCAAACAAGGATTGTGAAATAAAATTTCTTTTGTTCTTTTGTTACACATGATCCAGATCAAGTTTTTCTGAGTCAGCCCCGCTCTATAATCGACTCAGAAAGCGATTTAGTAAGGCATGTGAAAAAGCTGTTGCAACGATACCGTCTTGACAGGGCGACTATAATTGCCGGGCATTGCCAACGTCTTACTAAACAGTTTTCAAATAATCAGGAGATAAACATGGCAGTAACCAATTTGGCTGAACTGGATGCACTGGTCGCCCGCGTTAAGGAAGCCCAGCGTGAATTCGCCAGCTTCTCTCAAGAGCAGGTAGACAAGATCTTCCGTGCCGCCGCCCTGGCCGCCAACAACGCCCGTATCCCCCTCGCCCAGATGGCCGTGGAAGAATCCGGTATGGGTATCATCGAAGACAAGGTTATCAAGAACCACTTCGCCTCCGAATACATCTACAACAAGTACAAAGACGAGAAGACCTGCGGCATTCTGAGCGAAGATGATCAGATGGGCACCATCACCATCGCCGAGCCGGTAGGTATCATTTGTGGTATCGTTCCGACCACCAACCCGACCTCCACTGCGATCTTCAAATCCATGATCGCGCTCAAGACCCGCAACGCCATCATCTTCTCCCCGCACCCCCGCGCCAAGAACTCCACCAATACCGCTGCCAAGCTGGTACTGGATGCAGCTGTTGCCGCTGGTGCACCGAAAGACATCATCGGCTGGATCGACCAACCGTCCGTTGAGCTCTCCAACGCCCTGATGAAGCACGAAGACATCAACCTGATCCTGGCCACCGGTGGCCCGGGCATGGTGAAAGCAGCCTACTCTTCCGGTAAGCCTGCGATCGGTGTAGGTGCCGGTAACGTGCCTATCGTTATCGACGAAACCGCCGACGTGAAGCGTGCCGTTGCCTCCATCCTGATGTCCAAGACTTTCGATAACGGCGTGGTCTGTGCTTCCGAGCAGGCAGTCATCGTTGTTGATGCCATCTACGACCAGGTTAAAGAGCGCTTTGCATCCCACAAGGGCCACGTGCTCTCCAAAGAAGATGCTGACAAGGTACGTAAAGTCATCCTGATCAACGGTGCCCTGAACGCCAACATCGTTGGCCAGCCAGCCACCAAGATTGCCGAGATGGCAGGCGTGACTGTACCGGCTGATACCAAGATCCTGATTGGTGAAGGCGTCAAGCTGTGTGCAGAAGATGAGTTTGCTCACGAGAAATTGTCCCCGCTGCTCGGTATGTTCCGTGCAAGCAGCTTCGAAAACGCCGTTGATATGGCCTGTGACATGGTCAACATCGGTGGTATCGGCCACACCTCAGGTCTGTACACCGACCAGGACCGCAACGCTGACCGCATCAAGTACTTCGGCGACAAGATGAAGACCGCGCGTATCCTGATCAACACTCCGTCTACCCAAGGCGGTATCGGTGACCTGTACAACTTCGCAATGGCACCGTCCCTGACCCTGGGTTGCGGCTCCTGGAGCGGTAACTCCATCTCCGAAAACGTGGGTCCGAAGCACCTGATCAACAAGAAGACAGTCGCAAAACGGGCAGAAAACATGCTGTGGCACAAACTTCCGAAATCCATCTACTTCCGTCGTGGTTCCCTGCCGATCGCTCTGAGCGACCTGGAAGGTAAAAAGCGTGCCATGGTCGTAACTGACCGCTTCCTGTTCAACAACGGCTACGCCGATGAACTGGTCAGCCTGCTGAAAGCACAGAATATGGAAGTGGAAGTGTTCTACGAAGTAGAAGCTGACCCGACCCTGGCTGTGGTTCGCAAGGGTGCCGAGATGGCCAACTCCTTCAAACCGGACGTTATCCTGGCGCTGGGCGGTGGTTCACCGATGGATGCTGCCAAGATCATGTGGGTGATGTACGAGCACCCGAACACTGCGTTCGAAGACCTGGCCATGCGCTTCATGGACATCCGCAAGCGTATCTACAAGTTCCCGAAAATGGGCGTGAAGGCCGAACTGGTCTGTATCACCACCACTTCCGGTACCGGCTCTGAAGTCACTCCGTTTGCAGTAGTAACCGATGAAGTGTCTGGTCAGAAGTATCCGCTGGCTGACTACGAGCTGACCCCGAACATGGCCATCGTTGATGCCAACCTGGTCATGGGTATGCCGAAGTCCCTGTGTGCCTTCGGCGGTATCGATGCCGTGACTCACGCCATGGAAGCCTATGTTTCCGTACTGGCCAACGAGTACTCCGACGGCCAGGCGCTGCAAGCCCTGAAAATGCTGAAAGAGTACCTGCCGTCCAGCTACCAGAACGGTGCCAACGACCCGATCGCTCGCGAGAAGGTGCACAATGCTGCCACCATCGCCGGTATCGCGTTCGCCAACGCCTTCCTGGGTGTGTGCCACTCCATGGCTCACAAACTGGGTGCCGAGTTCCACATTCCGCACGGTCTGGCTAACGCCCTGCTGATCAGCAACGTCATCCGCTACAACGCGAACGACAACCCGACCAAGCAGACTGCGTTCTCCCAGTACGACCGTCCGCAGGCTCGTCGTCGTTACGCCGAAGTCGCTGACCACCTGGGTCTGACTGCTGCCGGTGACCGCACTGCTGCCAAGATCGAGAAGCTGCTGACCTGGCTGGACGAGCTGAAGGCTACCCTGGGTATCCCGGCCTCTATCCGCGAAGCTGGCGTGACTGAAGCTGACTTCCTGGCCAAGGTTGACCAGCTGGCTATCGAAGCTTTCGATGACCAGTGCACCGGCGCCAACCCGCGCTACCCGCTGATCAGCGAGCTGAAGCAGGTTCTGCTGGACTCCTACTACGGTCGTCCGTTCACCGAAGCCGCTCCGGTAACTGCTGCCCCGGTTGAAGCCAAGGTTGAAGGCAAGAAGAAATCCAAGGCCTGATAACCAGTCCTGAGATAACAAGCCCGCGCACTGCGCGGGCTTTTTTTATCTGCCACTTATCACAGAGCTCCTCACTCCAGCCGATTGCGGTAGTGCAGCGCCTAACTTCCCAACCAACCAACCAACCAACCAACCAACCAACCAACCAACCAACCAACCAACTCGCCCCAGCCAATCCGTTATCGACATCCCAACCTGTGACTCTGTATTGATGGGCCCCTGTGATAACAAGAGCACGCTCCATCACCTCCCCGCAACGAATTACCCTGACGGGCAGATGTGAGCAGTCAACGCCATCTCAAGAGCTAAAGGTGTGATAAACAGGATAAGCGGAGCCTCGCTAACGCAATGCAGCAGAACTGCGACTGGCATACGTACAGGGCCAACCGACTGGCAGAGACAGAGCAATGATAATTCGCAGAGAAAGCGGGAAAGATTGTCAGTGAAGAGAATTGTTGCGCCGATTGCTCAACCGACACATCAGCAGTTGCCACGATGCAAAGATAAAAAAATGGCAGCCATCAGGCTGCCATCGGGAGAGCACGATTCAGCGATCAGAGGGTCGCAGCGACTTCATCGGAGATGGAGCCGTTGTGGTAAACCTCTTGCACATCGTCCAGATCTTCCAGCATGTCGATCAGACGCATCAGCTTGGGTGCAGTTTCTGCATCCAGCTCAGCTTCGGTGGAGGGGATCATGGTCACTTCGGCGCTCTGGGCCTTAAAGCCGGCAGCTTCCAGACCGTCCAGCACAGTACCGAAGTCGTTCGGGGTGGTATACACCTCGATGGTGCCATCCTCTTCAGTGACCACATCATCGGCGCCCGCTTCCAGCGCAGCATCCATCAGGGCATCTTCGTCTACGCCCACGAAAGTCAGCAGACCTTTCTTGCTGAACAGATAGGCTACGGAGCCGTCGGTACCCAGGTTGCCACCGCACTTGCTGAAGGCGTGACGCACTTCGGCTACGGTACGGTTACGGTTATCAGTCAGGCACTCTACCATCACGGCAGAGCCAGCCGGGCCGTAACCTTCGTATACGATGGTCTCGAGCTGCTCGCCATCGCCACCACCGGCGCCACGCTGAATGGCACGGTTGATGGTGTCGCGGGTCATGTTGTTGGTCAGGGCGGCAGTCACCGCAGCACGCAGACGCGGGTTGTTGGCCGGATCGGCATCACCCAGACGCGCGGAGGTAGTGATTTCGCGGATCAGCTTGGTGAAGATCTTGCCACGCTTGGCGTCCTGAGCGGCCTTGCGGTGTTTGATGTTGGCCCATTTACTGTGACCTGCCATAGAGACTCTCCGTTATTTTTTAAATGTCAGTAACACTGATCATGACTAACCCAAGGGAAACACAGAGGCCGCACGGCGGCGGCCTCCGGTGCCGGTATCGGCTTACTCGTCGCCCTTGACGGTGGTTGCAATCGCCAGCTCACCCAGTTGGGCGGCATTGGCAAGGCTGGGGGCGTCTGTCATCAGACAGGCGGCCGCGGTCGTTTTCGGGAAGGCGATGACGTCCCGAATGTTTTCGGTGCCGGTCAGCAGCATGCTGAGACGGTCCAGACCGAAGGCCAGACCGGCGTGCGGCGGGGTACCGTACTTCAGGGCATCCAACAGGAAGCCGAACTTCAGGCGCTGCTCGGCCGGGGTGATACCCAGGATGTCGAACACGGTGGACTGCATCTCGCTGTTGTGGATACGGACAGAGCCGCCACCCACTTCGTAGCCGTTGATCACCATGTCGTAGGCGTTGGCGTAAGCACCCACAGGGTTGGCTTTCAGCTCGGCCGGGCCCATGTTGCTCGGCGCGGTGAACGGGTGGTGCATGGCGGCCAGACCACCTTCACCATCTTCCTCGAACATCGGGAAGTCGATGACCCACAGCGGTTTCCAGCTGTTCTCCAGCAGGCCCAGATCGCGACCCACTTTCAGACGCAGGGCGCCCATGGCATCGCAGACCACTTTCTTGGAGTCGGCGCCAAAGAAGATGATGTCGCCGTCGGCAGCGCCGGTACGAGCCAGGATCTCGCGCACGATCTCGTCAGAGAGGAACTTGGCAACCGGAGACTGCACGCCTTCGATACCATTGGCCGCTTCGTTGACCTTCATCCAGGCCAGGCCCTTGGCACCGTAGATGCCGACAAACTTGGTGTACTCATCGATCTGCTTGCGAGAGAGCTCGGCACCACCCGGGACTTTCAGGGCAGCCACACGGCCTTTCGGATCGTTGGCGGGGCCAGCGAACACGGCGAACTCGACAGCAGTCAGCAGATCAGCCACATCAACCAGCTCCATTGGCAGACGCAGGTCCGGCTTGTCGGAGCCGTAGCGACGCATGGCTTCGTCGAAGGTCATGATCGGGAAGTCGCCCAGATCCACGTTCAGGATGTGCAGCCACAGTTTGCGGATCATTTCTTCCATCACTTCACGCACCTGCGGTGCGGTCATGAAGGAGGTCTCCACGTCGATCTGGGTGAATTCCGGCTGGCGGTCGGCACGCAGGTCTTCGTCACGGAAGCACTTGACGATCTGGTAGTAGCGATCGAAGCCGGACATCATCAGCAACTGCTTGAACAGCTGGGGTGATTGCGGCAGAGCGTAGAACTTGCCCTTGTGCACGCGGCTCGGCACCAGATAGTCACGGGCACCTTCCGGGGTGGCCTTGGTCAGCATCGGGGTCTCGATATCGAGGAAGCCGTGCTCGTCCATGAAGCGGCGTACGAAGGCGCTGGCCTTGGCACGGGTCTTCAGGTACTTGGCCATCTCGGGACGACGCAGATCCAGGTAGCGATACTTGAGGCTGATCTCTTCGCTGTTGACCTGATTGAAGTCCAGCGGCAGCGGCTCGGCACGGTTGATGATGTTGAGTTCGTGGGCGAACACTTCGATGGCGCCAGTGGCCATGTCGCTGTTGCGCTGGGACTCGGGACGGGTGCGCACCACGCCGGTCACCTGGATGCAGAACTCACCGCGCAGCTCGGAGGCCAGGGCGAACGCGTCCGGTTTGTCCGGATCGAAGAACACCTGAACGATCCCTTCCCGGTCGCGCATATCGATAAAGATCAGACCGCCGAGATCACGACGACGATGAACCCAACCGCACAATGTAATGGTCTGCCCTGCATGGGCCTCATTGACCTGTCCGCAATAGATAGAGCGCATGGACTTCTTCCTTCGAAATTGTAGAGAGACGGTTAACCTTGGGCCGCCGGGCACGACTGGCAAGCACCGTCTGTCTCACAGCTGGCCAGATTCTTTTTCTTACCCGGTTTGAAATCAGTCTCGTACCATCCGGTTCCCTTGAGCCGGAAGCCTGCCGCCGATATCAGCTTGACCAGATTCGGCTTGCTACAGGCCGGACAGTCGGTCAGGGGGGCATCGGAAAGCTTTTGCAGTTTTGCCAATTCATGGCCACAGACGTCGCAACGATATTCGTAGATAGGCATGGGTCACAAGAAATTGAAAAACAAAAGGGCTGGCATTATAGAGGAAAACCCCCTTTTGGGTAAAATGGCCAGCAGCCTCCTTTCGCCAGTTTTTTGCACTCGATGGCAAAAAGCGGGCAAAAAATCGGCACGAATGCACCAAGAGCGAAGAGAATAGCCACCATGAGCCTCTATTTGGGCCTGCCACAGTGGTCCCACCCCAGCTGGCCCGGCCAGTTGCTGGGCCTTGGCGCCAAGCCTGCCGAACACCTCGCCCACTACGCGGCAGTCTTCAATTCGGTGGAGGGTAACACCACCTTCTACGCCCTGCCGACACCGGACACGGTACAGCGCTGGGCCGATGCGGTGCCCGATCACTTTCGTTTCAACTTCAAGTTTCCGCAAACCATCAGCCACCAGAGCGATCTGGTGAGCTCAGACAAACAAGTCGCCGACTTTATTCGCCTGCTCGCCCCGCTGCACGACAAGCTGGGGCTGCTCACCCTGCAGTTGCCCGCCCGTTTCGGGCCACAGGGGCTGGCCAGACTGGCGGCCTTCATCGATCGGCTGCCACGGGCGTTTCGCTACGCCCTCGAAGTGCGCCACCCTGAGTTCTTCGCCAAGGGGGAGGCCGAGCGGGCATTGAACCGGCTGCTGATGGAACAGGGTGTGAACCGGGTGATGCTCGACAGCCGGCCACTCTTCTCGGTGCCAGCAACCACGCCAGCCCTTGTCGATGCCCAAGGCAAGAAGCCACGCCTGCCGGTACATCTACTGGCCACCGCCAACGCCCCCATGGTGCGCTTTATCGGCCTGCCGGACCCGGCGGCCAATCACCCCTTCCTGCCCAGCTGGCTGCCCCACTGGCGCCAGTGGCTCGCGGAGGGGAAAGATCTCTACCTCTATATACATACTGCCGACAACGCCCAGGCACCTGAGCTGGCCCGTCAGATCACCCGCTTGCTGGAGCAGGAGATGGCCCCCTGGCCAGGGGAAAACGATCGCGCACGGCAGGGAGTGCTGCGCTTTTAGCCAACCCATTCTGCGGCCATCGTTTCGCTGCAAAAAAAGTGCTTTTTTGTGGCGTGGCAAGCCCTGGCGTCAAGACAAACGGCAATCAATCCTCTACACTACCGCCCCAAGTAAGGGTCCGGAACATGGCCCGTACGAACAGGACAGGTCCAAAGGATTTCACGACCAGCCAACCCGTTCGTAAACAGGTGATAAATCTACTCTGATGGGTGTCACCCAACGACTCAATTGAACAATACAGCCGGGTGATGTCCCGACTGTCAGGTTGCGCCAGCATGCATACCAAAGATCAAATTTTTGCCGCCCCGATCGCCCGATTGGGAGACTTCTGTTTTGACGAACAGGTCGTCGACGTTTTTCCCGATATGATCCAACGCTCAGTGCCGGGTTACAGCAACATCATCTCTGCCATCGGCATGATGGCCGCCCGCTACGCCCAACCCGAGAGCCGACTCTATGATCTCGGCTGCTCACTGGGCGCCGCGACCCAGGCGATGCGTCGCCATGTCAGCCAGCCCGGCTGCCGCATCACCGCGGTGGATCTCTCCCACCCGATGATCGAGCGCGCCCGCGCCCACCTCTCCGGTTTCAAATCCGAGGTGCCGGTGGAGCTGGTGGAAGCAGATATTTGCGACATCGAGATCGAGAACGCCTCCGTGGTGGTGCTCAACTTCACCCTGCAATTTGTCGAACCAGAGAAACGAGCCGCCCTGATCCAGCGCATTCACGATGGGCTGCGCCCGGGCGGGATCCTGATCCTGAGCGAAAAGTTCCGCTTCGAAGATGAACCGGTCAACGAGCTGCTCATCGAGCTGCATCTCGACTTCAAGCGGGCCAATGGCTACAGCGAGCTGGAGATCAGCCAGAAACGCACTGCCCTTGAGAACGTGATGCGCACCGACAGCCTGCCGGTGCATCAGGCCCGTCTGCGGGATGCCGGTTTCGTCCATCAGGATCTCTGGTTCCAGTGCTTCAACTTCGGCTCCATGATTGCCATCAAATCCAGCGACGCCCAGCCATGATCGACTTTGCCAATTTCTATCAACTGATTGCCAAAAACCGGCTGAGCCACTGGCTGCATACCCTGCCCGCCCAGCTGCACGCCTGGCAACATGACAACCAGCATGGCGACCTGCCGCGCTGGAATCGCGCCCTCAACAAGCTGCCGCAGGTGGCTCCCGGCAACATCGAGCTGAAAAGCCGGGTCGAGATTGGCTCGGCCGAGAGCCTTGGCGAAGGTGAGAGCAAGAAGGTCGAGAGCCTGCTGCGCCACTTCATGCCCTGGCGCAAGGGGCCGTTCACCGTGCACGGCATCCATATCGATACCGAGTGGCGCTCTGACTGGAAGTGGGATCGGGTGCTGCCCCATATCAGCCCGCTCGACGGCCGTTACGTGCTGGATGTGGGCTGCGGCAGCGGCTACCACCTCTGGCGCATGGTGGGTGAAGGGGCTCGGCTTGCAGTCGGCATCGATCCGAGCCCGCTGTTCCTCTGCCAGTTCGAGGCCATTCGCCACTTCGCGGGCAATGATCAGCGCGCCCACCTGTTGCCGCTCGGTATTCAGGAGCTGCCGGAGCTGCGTGCCTTTGACACCGTCTTCTCCATGGGGGTGCTCTATCACCGCAAATCCCCCATCGAGCACATCGAGCAGTTGCGCAATCAATTGAAAGATGATGGCGAGCTGGTGCTGGAGACGCTGGTGATTGACGGCGGGGTCAACGACGTGCTGATGCCCACCGATCGTTACGGCAAGATGCGCAACGTCTGGTTTATTCCCTCAAGCCGCGCCCTCAAGCTATGGGTCGAGCGCTGCGGCTTCACCGACGTGCGGATAGTAGACGAGAATATGACCAGCACCGACGAACAGCGTCGTACCGACTGGATGATTAATGAATCCCTGAGTGACTATCTGGATCCAGACAATCCGGCACTCACGGTAGAAGGACACCCGGCGCCGAAACGTGCCGTACTGATTGCCCGCAAGGCCAAAGACTAGCCGGTGGCGCTTGTGGAAGTTACACTGACCCAATTCCAGGAAGCACAGTTAAATGAATGACATGAAAAGCAAATTAAAAGGAATGACCCTGCTCTCCCTGCTTAGTCTCGGCGGGTGTGTCAATATGGAAAAAGCGCCTCAGGTTCCTGCTCTGACGCTGGCCGAGCTTCGTAGCGAGCTGAGCCAGAGCGAGCAGCGCCTGCAAACATCCATGGAACAGCAACAGAAGCAGTATGTGCAGCAACAGCACCTGCTGGTTCAGCTCAACACAGATGTCACCAATATGAAAGAGTCCGTCAAGCAAGTAGACCACAAGCTCGCCACCCTCCCCTCCGAGCCGCCCAAGCCGATGGCCATCCCCACCGAGAAGTGCCCGGCCCCCAATCAGGGTCACACCATCGATGGCAAGCTGATGGTCGGTGAAGCCGAGTGGATCTGGGTTGATGCGGCCAACGACGCCTTCCAGGCGCGGGTCGATACCGGTGCGACCACCTCCTCCATCAGTGCGCAGGAGATCACCATTTTCGAGCGCAACGGCAAAAACTGGGTGCGCTTCTTCCTGAGCCATCAGGAAGTGGACGACAAGATCCAGATCGAAGCGCCGCTGGTACGCCATGTACGGGTGCGTCAGGCCTCTGCCGACGATCTGGACCGCCGTCCGGTAGTGCGTCTGGCCGTGCGCATTGGCGACATGACCGAGAAAGCCGAATTTACCCTGAAAGACCGTAGCGACATGACCTTCCCTGTGCTGCTGGGTCGCGAATTTTTGAAAGACATCGCCGTGGTTGATGTGGCCCGCGAATATATCCAACCCAAACCCAAGCTCAAGGATGTGAAATAATCCATGGTTTCCCGTAAGCCGTTCTATTTGCTGGTAGCCCTGCTGTACATTGTCGGCCTGGGGATGACGATCTATCACCATATCGCGTTGGATGTGCCGCTGACGCCCGGTGAAAAGCGCCAGATCTGGTCCATCGAAGCCAAGCTGGAGTTCGAGGCGACCGGTGAGCCGGTGATCGCCTCTCTGGCCATTCCGGGCACCCAGCCCGGTTTCACCCTGATGAACGAGAACGCCGCCAGCCCGGGCTACGGCCTCTCCTTTGTCGAGAAAGATGGCGATGCCCGCGCCGAGTGGTCCATCCGCACCGCCTCTGGCCGTCAGGAGCTCTATTACCGCGTCGACATGATGGCGGATGCCCACGCCAAACCGGCCGCCAATCCGCAGCCGCCTGCCATCGAGAAGCAGATCGAGAGTGAGCCTTATGCCACCGCGATGAAGCAGATCCTCGAGCGGGCACAGGAGCGCTCTGCCGACGGCTACACCCTGACTCGCGAGATCATCAAGGAGATCGAGAAACAGGAGCAGAACGCCGAGCTGCTGAAAAAGCACAAGAGCCGCGCCAACCTGATCGCCGAGCTGCTCAACAATGCTGACGTCCCCACCCGCGTGGTGCATGCCCTGAATCTGGAAGATGGCCGCCGTCGTCAGGAGCTGGTGGATTACCTGCAGGTATTCAACAGCCCGACCGACTACAAGCTGTTCAACCCGCAAACCGGTGAACAGGGCCGTCCGGCCAACCTGCTGCTGTGGGAATACAACTCCGGCGCCCTGCTGGACGTGACCGGTGGTCACAACTCCCGTGTCAGCTTCTCGATGATCGAGCAGGAGCAGCCGGTCAGCGTGGCACTGGCGCAGAAGTTCGAAAAATCAGAGATGATGAACTTCTCCATCCACAGCCTGCCGCTGGAAGAGCAGACCCTGTTCAAGGGCTTGCTGCTGATCCCGATCGGCGTGCTGATGGTGGTGTTCCTGCGGGTGCTGGTGGGGATCAAGACCTCAGGTACCTTTATGCCGGTGCTGATCGCGGTCGCCTTTATCCAGACCTCGCTGGTCACCGGCCTCATCGGCTTCCTGCTGATCGTCGGCACCGGTCTCATCATCCGCTCCTACCTGTCTCGGCTTAACCTGCTGCTGGTCGCCCGAATATCGGCCATCATCATCATGGTTATCTCGATGATCGGTATCTTCTCCGCGTTCGCCTTCAAGCTGGGGCTGACCGACGGCATGAAGATCACCTTCTTCCCGATGATCATCCTCTCCTGGACCATCGAACGGATGTCCATCCTGTGGGAAGAAGAGGGCCCGAAAGAGGTGTTCCGCCAGGGCGGCGGCTCTCTGCTGGTTGCCGTCATCGCCTATCTGGCCATGGATAACGAGCTAATTCGTCACCTCACCTTCAACTTCCTCGGCCTGCAGCTGGTGCTGATGGCGACCGTGCTGTTGATGGGTAACTACACCGGCTACAAGCTGAGCGAACTGAAGCGCTTCAAGCCGCTGGTGGACGAGATGAAATCTGGCGTCACCCCGGGTAAGGACAAGTAACCGATGTGGTTCTGGGAAAAATACACCACCCCGTGGAGCCTGTCCCAATCAGGCATCCTCGGCATGAACAAGCGCAACCACTCCTACATCAGCCGCTACAATCCGCGCAGCCTCTATCCGCTGGTGGATGACAAGCTGCAGACCAAGCAAATTGCGCTGGATGCAGGCGTTACCGTGCCTGAGCTGATCGGTACCATCCGTGCCCAGCACGATGTGGGTCGCATCACCGAGCTGGTAAAAGATTGGCCGGGCTTCTGCATCAAGCCGGCCCGTGGCTCGGGCGGTAAGGGGATCCTGGTGATCCTGCGTCAGGAAGATGGCCTCTTCTATAAACCCAACGGCAGCGCCTCCAACGGTCAGGATCTGGAGCGCCATGTATCCAACATTCTGGCGGGGCTCTATTCGCTTGGCGGCAAGCCAGACGTGGCACTGGTGGAAGGCCTCATCAACTTTGATGATGTGTTCGACGGCTACTCTTTTGAAGGGGTACCCGATGCTCGGGTCATCATCTTCAAGGGGTTCCCGGTGATGGCGATGATGCGCCTCTCCACCGCCGCCTCCGACGGCAAGGCGAACCTGCACCAGGGCGCCGTGGGGGTGGGTCTGTGCCTGCGTACCGGTCGTGCCCTGCGGGCGGTGCAGTTTGGCAATCCGCTGCGCCACCATCCGGATACCGGCCTCGACCTCTATGAGCTCAAGGTCCCACACTGGGATACCCTGCTCACCCTGGCGGCCTCCTGCTACGAGATGTCGGGTCTGGGCTATATCGGTACTGACATGGTGCTGGACAAGTTCCGCGGCCCCATGCTGCTGGAGCTCAACGCCCGTCCCGGCCTTGCCATCCAGATCGCCAACGGTCGCGGCCTGGTGCCCAATCTCAAGACCATCGAGAAGCTGGGGCAGGTGAGGATGAACGTGGAGCAGCGGGTCAATTTCGCCAAGGATCACTTCGGGATCTTTGAGGAATAACTCCTTCGCTTGTGAACTAAGCGCGCCTATGGCGCGCTTTTTTTATGGCGATTGTCTGTCGGCATATCCCCCATCCAACCATAGGGTCAGCACCTCATTTCGAAACGACGAGTACGCCAGCGAACGGCTGCTTGGAATAGCGATGGAGTGAGAAGAGTGTGACCGCAATGTCAGGGGATGGATAAATCTCAGGTATAAAAAAACCGGCGCCAAGACGCCGGTTCTTCAAGGAGAGTGCAGCCCGATTACAGGGAGTCAGCATTCTCGGACAGGTACTTGGCAACGCCGTCCGGAGAGGCTTGCATACCTTTTTTGCCTTTTTCCCACTGAGCCGGGCACACTTCGCCGTGCTCTTCGTGGAATTGCAGGGCATCGACCATGCGCAGCATCTCGTCGATGTTGCGGCCCAGCGGCAGATCGTTGACAACCTGGTGACGAACGACACCGTTCTTGTCGATCAGGAAGGAGCCACGGAACGCCACGCCGGCTTCCGGATGCTCAACGTCATAGGCTTTGCAGATTTCGTGTTTCACGTCGGCGATCAGCGGGTACTTGACCTGACCGATACCGCCATCTTCCACTTTGGTGTTACGCCATGCGTTGTGGGAGAACTGGGAATCGATGGAAACACCGATCACTTCCACGCCACGCTTCTGGAACTCTTCATAACGGTGATCGAAGGCAATCAGCTCGGACGGGCAGACGAAGGTGAAATCGAGCGGGTAGAAGAAGACAACGGCAGCTTTGCCTTTGATGTGGGATGACAGGTTGAATGAATCAACGATCTCGCCATTACCCAGAACAGCTGCTGCGGTAAAATCGGGTGCGGGACGGCCTACCAATACCATATTCAATTCCTCTTTATGTGAAGTGAACAATCCGGTGAGGATTGGGCTACCTAGAGCCAAGTCCATCTAATTCAAGCGACAAACTATAGACCCGGTGGTAGATTAGTTAAATCAAATTAAATAGATAGCATTAATCGGGTTTTTCTATGCAACGTTGGCCCAGCCTCAAACAGCTGCAATATCTGGTCGCTCTCGATGAGCACAAGAACTTCAACCGCGCCGCCAAGGCCTGTCATGTCAGCCAGTCTACCCTGAGTACCGGGATCCAGACGCTGGAGGACATGATGAACCTGCAACTGGTGGAGCGGGACCACAAGAGCTTCATTATGACCCCGGTCGGCATGGAAATCGTAGAGCGCGCTCGCAACTTGCTCTCCGATGCACGGGATCTGATGGAGCTCGGGCAACATCAGGGCGGCGTGATGCAGGGGACGGTACGTCTTGGCTGCATTCCCACCATCGCCCCCTTCCTGCTCAGCAAGCTGCTGAAAGAGTGCAGCAAAACCTATCCTGACCTCGAATTGTTGCTGCGTGAAGACACCACCAGCAATCTGCTCAAGCAGCTGGAACAGGGTCAGCTCGACTTGCTGATCCTCGCCCTGCCCATCGAGATCGGTGGATTTCACTGCAAGACCGTCGGCCAGGATCCGTTCCACATGGTGATGCCAGCCAGCATGGCGGCCGGCCTGCATACCCCGTTCGACTACAAGGAGCTGCCCAACCAGAGCATCTTCCTGCTGGAGCGGGAGCACTGCCTCACCGAGCACGCAGTGAGCGCCTGCCGCCTGCGGGACAAGAGCAAGATCAACCCGTTTGCTGCAACCAGCCTGCACACCCTGGTGCAGATGGTGGAAGCGGGTCTTGGCACCACCTTCCTGCCACAGATGGCCATCGATGCCGGCATTCTTGCCAACTCCGATCTGGTGGCCATCCCGCTGCCGGGAGAGACCTCCTATCGCGAGATTGGGCTGGTCTGGCGCCCTAGCACCACCCGGGTACAGACCTTCTACAAACTGGCCGAGCTGCTTAAACCGCTGATCAGCCACAACGAGTGACAACAAACGCCAGCCCTCGGGTTGGCGTTTTTCAGTTCCCCGCCACATTTTTCCTCTCGGAGACTAGGTCTGGAGCCAGATCCCTGTTTATGATGGAAAAGTTGTCGCGCCCCCTACTGCCAGAACGATTTGGCAGGATATGGCGCTCGATAAATGTCTCGTTTGGTAGACCCGTCCGTGGAGAGAGCCCGATGTATCGCAAGCTGCTGCTATCCCTGCTGACTCTGCTGCTGGCCGCCTGTTCCAGCACGCCGGAGCCGCCTCCGGCCCCCCGGCAGAGCAGTGCCTTTGATGGCTTCTACCAACAGTGGCGCGGTGTTCCCTACCGCATGGGCGGCGCCAGCCGCGCCGGGCTAGACTGCTCCGCCTTTACCCAGCTCGCCTACAGTCAGGTGCTGGGCTTCAACCTGCCAAGAACCACCGAATCTCAGGCCAGCATTGGCAAACCGGTGGATCGCTACCGGCTGCAACACGGGGATCTGGTCTTCTTCAAAACCGGCTGGCAACAGTACCATGTGGGGGTCTACACAGGTGCCGGCGAGTTTATTCACGCCTCCACCAGCAAGGGAGTGATCCGCTCACGCCTCGACAACGTCTACTGGAACAGTCGCTACTGGCAGGCACGTCGGGTGACCCAGTAACCGCTCAAATGCCTGCTTGCGGCACAAGTTGCGTGCCGATACTCTCCGTCAATCCCTGTCGCTATGTCGGGACTCACAACCCGCGCTTATAACTCAATTGGCCCCAAAGCCTGCATATCACACCATTTTGTGATAAGGTGGTGGCCAATTTTTAACACTTTCGCCTTTTTCTCATACGCTCTTTGTCCTGATTGACAACAAGCGAGGCAATAACAAGCAGCGCGCGGCGAAAGTGGAGTGTGGCGCAACACTGCCGGACGGGTGGCCCACAGCTGCAGTATCAAGGGTTAAATAGATAAGGAGATCGTGCAATGAAACAGTATCAAAGCTGGCTGGGGCAATACCTGATGAGTCGCCGTGACGGTGACCACGCCATGGCATGCGAGATGGCGAGTTCCATCTGCGAGTTCTGGCAGCAGCAGGGTGATGAAAACGAACTGGACAAGTGGCAGCAGATTTACCAGAACCATCTGGAAAAGACCACCTGATCCCGACCGTTGCCTTGCTGCCAGCCACCCGGTGTTGGCAGCAAGGCCACTCGCGACCAACCACCATCAGCCAACCCCTCTCCCCCAATTTTCCCGCTACGTTAAACCGCTACCTTCGTTCACTCGCGCTTTACCATCTTCATTTTGCTCTTGCGCACCGGCCTCTGTTCATTCCATCTCGGCAGCCATTTCCTGCGCCCAGTCGATAAAGGCCTGGATCTTGGGACACGCCCGATTGGGCAGGGTCGCCATGTAATAACGCTGCTCGCACTTGACCTCCAAGCCGAGGAAAGGAGCCACCAGCTCGTTGCGTGCCAGTCGCTTGCTCACCAGATTCTTGCGCCCCATGGCGATCCCGGCGTGATTCATGGCGGCGATGATGGCGAGATCCGAGCGATCAAAACCCATGCTCAGCTGGCATGCCTCGAGGATGACCCCGGCATGGCGAGCCCAGCAGCTCCATTCGTCGGTATCCGAGTCAAATCCCCATGCCTGCCGATCATGGAGCAGACGGCACAAGGACAAGTTGGCGGGATTGCCGACAAGCCCGTGCTGCTCGGCATATTCCGGGCTGCAGACCGGCAGCATGTACTCATCCATCAGCGGGTGGATGGCAAGCCGCTCCGGGCTCTTCTCATCGAAATAGAGGGTCAAATCGATGCCATAACCATGCAGGTTGATGTTCTCGTTACCGGTGATGATATTGAGCTCGATCTGCGGATGCAGGCGGGAGAAATCCGCCAGCCTGGGCACCAGCCAGCACTGGGCGATGGAGGGACGCGAATAGATGGTCAGGGTACCGGAGAGCTCCTGATTCTTGATCTCCAGGATCTCCTGATTGATGAACTCCAGCGAAGATTTGAGCGCCCAGAACACCCGCTGCCCATCCGCCGTCAGTACCACCTTGCGGTGAAAACGCTCAAAGAGCTTGAACCCCAGCTCCTCTTCCAGCGCGCTGATCCGGTGGCTCACGGCACTGGGACTCAGCGACAATTCATCAGCTGCCATGGCAAAAGATCCGTGGCGGGCGGCCGCCTCGAAGGTGTGCAGCTTGGCCAGCTGGTAGCCACTCAGCAGCTTGTTGCGCGATATGTAATTATCCCCGTTATACATTCATCCCCCTCTTCGCAAGAGCCGCCGATGATACACCCACAGGCCACCTTCAGGATGAATTCAAAAGACTCAAAGAGTGTGATTTCGATAAATTGTGACCAATGCAGCGCCTTTGCATCACCTCAGTTCATCCAAGTGGTCGATTTCATCATTTGTCAGCCCCGCCTCATTTTCATTCAATAAGCGCATAAACAATCACACACAACAGATGTCGAGGCGCAGTATGAGTTCAGAGGTATGGGTCATCGCTACCTTGCTAAGTAGCATCGTTCTTATCGTGGTCACCATAGTGAAGGGCAAGATCCACCCCTTTCTTGCCCTGCTGTTGGCCAGCTTCTATGTGGGCACCCTGATGGGGATGGAGCCCCTCAAGATGGTCAGCGCCATGGAAGAGGGCATTGGCGGCACGCTAGGCTTTCTCGCCGCCGTCATCGGTCTTGGCACCATACTCGGCAAGATGATGGAGGTGTCGGGGGCTGCAGAGCGCATCGGTCTCGCCCTGCAGAGATGCCGCTGGCTCTCGCCGGATGTCATCATGGTGCTGGTGGGTCTGGTGTGCGGCATCACCCTATTTGTCGAAGTGGGGGTAGTGCTGCTGATCCCGCTCGCCTTCTCCATCGCCCGCAAGAACAATACCTCGCTGCTCAAGCTGGCTATTCCGCTCTGCACCGCCCTGATGGCCGTGCACTGCATAGTGCCGCCCCACCCTGCAGCCCTCTATGTCACCAATCAGCTGGGGGCTGACGTCGGCTCCGTCATCGTCTATGGCCTCGCGGTCGGGCTGTTTGCCTCGCTGGTGGGCGGCCCGCTGTTCCTCAAGCTGCTGGGTAACCGGCTCCCGTTCAAGAAGGTGCCCGCTGCCTTTGCCGACATCAAGGCGCGCGATGAGGCCACTCTCCCGACCTTGAGCGCCTCGCTCTTTACCGTGCTGCTGCCCATCCTGCTGATGCTGGCCAAGACGGTCGCCGAGCTCAATATGGAGCATGCCAGCCACCTCTACACCCTGCTGGAGTTTATCGGCAACCCCATCACCGCCATGTTTATCGCCGCCTTCACCGCCTACTACGTGCTGGGGATCCGCCAGCAGATGAAGATGGAAGGGCTGCTCAACAAGACCGAGGAGTGCTTCTCCTCCATCGCCAATATCCTGCTCATCATCGGGGCAGGCGGCGCCTTCAACGGGGTGCTCAAGGCGAGTGGGCTGGGCGATAGTCTGGCCACTATCCTCTCCCAGCTGGATATGCACCCGATTCTGCTGGCCTGGCTGGTGGCCATCGTGCTGCACGCCGCCGTGGGCTCCGCCACCGTCGCCATGATGGGCGCCACCGCCATCGTCTCCCCCATCATGGTGCACTACCCGAACATCAGCCCGGAGATCATGACCCTGGCCATCGGCTCTGGCGCCATTGGCTGCACCATGGTGACCGACTCTCTGTTCTGGCTGGTCAAGCAGTATTGCGGCGCCACCCTGAACGAAACGCTCAAGTACTACACCACCGCCACCTTGGTCGCCTCCCTGATGGCGCTGGCCGGTACTTTCCTGCTCTCCTATATCGTGTAACAAGACCGAGAACACTATGAAAAACATCGACGTCCAACAACTCACAGCGCAATTTCCACTGGTGCAATCCCTGATCGCGCTTGAGCCAGTCACCTGGTTCAACCCCAACACCACCACTCTGGCTGCCGGTCTGCCCTATGTGGGGCTCGATAGCAGCAATGTGGCAGACGCATCCGCCCGCTTGGCCCGCTTTGCCCCCTACATGTGCGAGGCCTTCCCCGAGACCCGCACCAGCAACGGCATTCTGGAGTCCGAGATCGCCGCTATTCCGGCGATGCAGGCTACGCTCAACCAGCGCTACGGGGTTGAGGTCACCGGTCGACTGCTGCTGAAAAAAGACAGTCACCTGCCCATCTCCGGCTCCATCAAGGCGCGAGGCGGTATCTACGAGGTGCTGACTCACGCCGAACAGTTGGCGATCAAGGCTGGTCTGCTGCGGGAAGAGGATGACTACCGCAAACTGTTCAGCGACGAGTTTCGCCAGTTCTTCAGCCAGTACAGCATCGCAGTGGGCTCCACCGGCAACCTTGGCATGTCCATCGGCATCATGAGCGCCAAGCTCGGCTTTACCGTCACCGTCCACATGTCAGCCGATGCGCGGGAGTGGAAGAAGCGCAAGCTGCGCGAACACGGCGTCATCGTGATCGAATATGCCGAAGATTACGGGGTGGCGGTGGAACAAGGGCGCAAAGAGGCCGAGCGCGATCCCAACTGCTTCTTTATAGACGACGAGAACTCCCGCACCCTGTTCCTCGGCTACTCGGTGGCGGGCGAGCGGGTGAAAAAGCAGTTCGACGAGATGGGTATCAAGGTGGATGCCGACCACCCGCTGTTTGTCTACCTCCCTTGCGGCGTGGGTGGCGGCCCGGGCGGCGTGGCCTTTGGTCTCAAGCTCGCGTTCGGAGACAACGTCCACTGCTTCTTCGCCGAGCCCACTCACTCCCCCTGCATGTTGCTGGGAGTCCACACCGGATTGCACGATGCCATTGCGGTGCAGGATCTGGGCATAGACAACCTCACTGCAGCCGACGGCCTCGCGGTAGGTCGCGCCTCCGGCTTCGTCGGCCGCGCCATGGAGCGGCTGCTCAATGGCTTCTACACCCTGAGCGATCAGGAGATGTATGACCTGCTCGGGCTGCTGGCGCGCGATGAACAGATCACACTCGAGCCCTCCGCTCTGGCTGGTATGGCCGGCCCGTGGCGGGTGGCAGCCAATCCCGAGTGGCTCACCGGGCGCGGTTGCGATGCCGCAACCATGGCACAGGCCACCCATCTGGTGTGGGCCAGCGGCGGTGGCATGGTGCCTGCCGAAGAGATGGCAAAGTACCTGGCCAGCGCCAAGATCTAGGCTGTTTTGCCACATTTATCTGCAAATCAACCCGCCATCACGGCGGGTTTTCTGTTTTGGGAACAAGGGGATGGGGCAGTTCTGTCGCAATCCATGGCGACAATTTCCCCAAGTTGGTCAGTTTGTGCTAAAATGGCGCTCATTTTTTGACATCTCGCGTCACGTTCGCCCCCAGATTGCCCATTGGGCTCTCTGCCCGGGTCGTGACTTTGCACCATCATGCCTGATGATGTTCCCCCCAGGATGAGCCGACAGGCTCCCGTCAAGGTGGGCACCCTCAAGGGCACATGAGATAAGGAGATCGGGTAATGAAACAATATCAAAGCTGGCTGGGAGATTATCTGATGAGTCGACGTGACGGAGATCACGCGATGGCTTCGGAACTTGCCAACACCATCTGCGCCTTCTGGAAGGCCCAGGGTGATGAAGCAGAAACCAGCAAATGGCAGCAACGCTATCAGCAACACGTAGAGCAGGCGCAATAAGCCCCTTCACTCTTTCGCGATAAAAAAACCGGCGCACATGGCGCCGGTTTTGCGTTTCTGGCAAGCAGCAGATTACATCTGGTCGATCATGTCCTGAGCAAACTGGGAGCAGGAGCGCAGGGTGGCCCCTTCCATCAGACGCTCGAAGTCATAGGTGACGGTCTTGTTGCGGATCGCCGCTTCCATCCCCTTGATGATGAGATCGGCCGCTTCGACCCAGCCCATGTGGCGCAGCATCATCTCGGCGGAGAGGATCAGGGAGCCCGGGTTGACCTTGTCCTGACCGGCATACTTCGGCGCAGTACCGTGGGTCGCTTCGAACAGGGCCACGCCGTCACCGATGTTGGCACCCGGTGCGATGCCGATACCGCCTACCTGAGCGGCCAGCGCGTCAGAGATGTAGTCGCCGTTGAGGTTCATACAGGCGATGACGTCATACTCGGCCGGACGCAGCAGGATCTGCTGCAGGAAGGCGTCGGCGATGACATCCTTGATGACGATGGTCTTGCCGGTTTTCGGGTTCTTGAAGGAGCACCAGGGGCCGCCGTCAATCAGCTGGGCACCGTACTCGTTCTGAGCCAGAGCATAACCCCAATCCTTGAAGGCACCTTCGGTGAACTTCATGATGTTGCCCTTGTGCACCAGAGTCACGGAGTCGCGATCATTGTCGATGGCATACTCGATGGCGGCACGCACCAGACGCTCGGTACCGGCCTTGGACATCGGCTTGATGCCGATCCCGCAGGACTCGGGGAAGCGAATTTTCTTCACGCCCATCTCGTTTTGCAGGAAGGCGATCACCTTGTTCGCTTCGGCACTGTCGGCCTTCCACTCGATGCCGGCGTAGATGTCTTCGGCGTTTTCGCGGAAGATCACCATGTCGGTCAGATCAGGACGTTTCACCGGGCTCGGGGTGCCGTCGTAGTAACGCACCGGACGCAGGCAGATGTAGAGATCCAGCTCCTGACGCAGGGCTACGTTGAGGGAGCGAATACCGCCACCGACCGGAGTAGTCAGCGGGCCCTTGATGGCCACGCAATATTCACGAATGAAATCCAGGGTTTCGGCCGGCAGCCAGGCACCTTCGCCATAGACATGAGTCGACTTCTCGCCGGTATAGATCTCCATCCAGGCGATCTTGCGCTCGCCCTTGTAGGCTTTCTCGACCGCAGCATTCACCACATTCAACATGGCCGGGGTTACGTCAACACCGATGCCATCCCCTTCAATAAACGGAATGATCGGATGGTTGGGAACCTGCAGCTTGCCGTTGGCATCGACTGTGATTTTCTGACCTTGGGTCGGGATTACTACTTTGCTTTCCATCGGCATCTCCTAACTTCCGTTTGTTATCAACTTGTTTGTTGCGCGCGGCCATCTTAGCCCATTCATTTTCATAATAAAACGACAAGAAAGCATGTCAGACCAAAGAGGTAGCCACCCGCCAGTGCGCCGTCACCACGCCTTGCCGACCCAGCCCCGTTATCCCTCCAGCTCGCTGGCCGCAGCCTGCGGCTGACTCAGGGAACGGTACTGGGAAGGGGTCAAGCCGGTCTTCTGTTTGAACACCCGGCAGAAGTAGTTCACGTCACTGTAACCGCAGCGACTGGCCACCTCTTCAAGACGAAAGCGGTACTTTTTCAGCATGAATTTGGCCCGATCGATCCGCACCCAGCTGATGTAATCGGCAAGGCGCATATGACCCTGCTCGCGGAACAGGTGGGAGAGATGGCTGGCCGAGACGTTGAAACGATGGGCAATGGAGTCACGGGTGATGGGACGGTGAAAGTTCTCCTGGATATAGATGCAGATCCCGTGAAAGAGCTCTGCCCCCCGTGGCCGATCCGTGGCGGACTCCAGCAACAGCTGACGGGCACTCGCCAGCAGGGCCTGCAGCAGGTGATCATCGGTGGGAGAGCGACCGGGATCCTCGGTCAGTACGTTCAGCGCCGCCAAAATGTGTTCGATCACATGGCCCGCCCGCGCCATGATGCTGTGCTTTTGCACATCGAAAAAGTCCGGATCTTCACGGCGCTTGCTTACCAGACTGAACCCCAGCTGGCGTTTGCCAAACAGCAGGCTCAGTACCGAGCAGTCAGTGGTCCAGAGCGGCTTGTTCCAGCCGTTGGGAGGGATATAGAGCGCCTGTCCCGGCAATACACTGATCTCTCTGACCCCCTCCTCCCTGTCCCAAATTTGGTTGAGATACTCGCCGCTAAAGACCAGCTCGAGGCGGGGAAAGTTGACCTGATAGCTGAAACTGGGTGGCACCCCCTGTTCACTGGCAAACCAGATTTGGTCAAATGGAACCTGTTCGCTCAGGGCTCCGTCGAGCAGTTGGCTGAAGATGAGAGACATGGTGATCCTGATCAAGAGAGAGGCAAGCGGTTGCGGCGCGCGCGACCGCCCATGTTATAGTCCGGTCCACAGCAGTAATGCCACCCTTTTCTGCACCCGATTTTCTTCAAACTAGACGAGGCGTCCCTTATGAGCAGTAGCGATCTGCCCTCCTTTCTGTTGATGCAAAACCCGATTCAAGGCTATGACTGGGGCAGTCATGACTCCCTCACCACCCTGTTTGGCATTCCCAATCCGCAAGGCAAACCCCAGGCCGAGCTCTGGATGGGGGCTCACCCCAACGGCTGTTCCGAGGTGACGCTGGCGGGCAGTGTGCAAAAGCTCTCTTCGGTGATCGACAGGGCCCCGGCCGCCGCGCTGGGTGAGGCCACCTTCGCCCGTTTTGGCAGCCTGCCGTTCCTGTTCAAGGTGTTGTGTGCCGAGAAGGCTCTCTCCATTCAGGTGCACCCGAGCAAGGCTCAGGCTGAAGCGGGCTTTGCCAAAGAGGAGGCCGCAGGCATCGATATCAAGGCGAGCAATCGCAACTACAAGGACCCGAACCATAAGCCGGAGCTGGTTTTTGCCCTCACCCCCTATCAGGCGATGAACGGTTTTCGCGCTATCCCCGCCATTCTGGCACTGTTCGAGCGGGTCAATCTGGCGGCCATCGCCGATCTGACCGCAGCCCTTGCCGCCAGCCAGAATGAAGCAGGCCTGCAGCACTTCTTCCACCAGCTGCTGGTACTGGAAGGGGCGTGCAAGGAGGAGGCGCTGGAAGGGCTGCTAACCTATGCCGCCGCCCATCAGGATGAGGAGACGTTTGCCCTCATCACCATTCTGGCGGCCCAGTACCCGGGAGATGTGGGCCTATTCTCGCCGCTGCTGCTCAACGTGGTGACGCTTGAGCCCGGTCAGGCGATGTTCCTCGATGCCTGTACCCCGCACGCCTATGTGCGCGGCACGGGTCTCGAGATCATGGCCAACTCCGACAACGTACTGCGCGCCGGCCTCACCCCCAAATACATCGACGTGGCAGAGCTCTTGGACTGCACGCGCTGCTTGCCCAAGCCGGACGACCAGATCCTGCTGGCCCCCCGCTGTGATGGTGCGGTACAGCACTTCGACGTGCCGGTACCTGACTTCACTTTCAGCGTCTACCCGGCTGGCGAGCATCAGCTCACCACTGCCAGCGCCGAGATCCTCTTTGCCATCGATGACACAGTGACCCTCAAGCAGGGCGAACAGTCACTGCGTTTGGAAAAGGGGCAATCAGCCTTTATTCCTGCAGCGACTGGCAATTATCAACTGCTGGCCGAAGGACGGGTCGCCCGCGCCGGCAACCGCTGCTAATCAACATAAGAGCCGACTCTCGTTGGAGGGGGAATATGCCTCCCCCTCCCAACAGAGCAATATGGCCTACCAGTCAAGTCCGTCTGTATCTCTACTGCTCTCTTATGCCTACCTTCCTTCAGGCATCTCGCTCTGAAGTCCATCCCTGACTGCATCCTGCCCACAACCAGCTCCACAGGTTTGTCGCCCAAGCTTGGCGCTACCCTGATGCAGATGACTGGGTTTGCTGATACGAAGAAAATTCCAGCCTGCACAAGCAACGGCGACACTCTGAGTATCCGAAAAAATGGAGGCAATAAAAATAACAACTCTACTCTCTACTATTTTCACCCCCTGATGAAAGCTAAAACAGCACATAGATGCATCGCCATTAAACCTTTCCCAGGCCATCATCATTCGGTCTGTAAACATTTAGCAGCCGTAGTCATACAGAACCATTAATAATGCAAACGAAAGGGATCTCTTTTGAATTTTCGAGATGCGGCCCTATTTTTTAGTCGTTCTATAATTTAATTCCAAGCAAACCATTCGAACTTTGTCGAAAAAAACAACTTAAGAAAAACCATAAGATTATGATATATAGCGCTTTTCTTTTACATCACACCTTAAAGCTGACGTAATCCGTAAAAAAGCCAGGCCGCATTAACTGACAATCCAATCAATTTAAAGGCAGGATAATGAGAGATTTGATATTTATTTTTTGATATGCCAGCCAAACCTCATCGCAGTAAAGAAATAGACCTTAAATACCCTCTGTGATTAAGTTCTCTTTTATTTGATTTATTTTTAAGGTATCACATCTATTCGCCGATATAAATTTCACACAAAGATCCGCAGACAAAAATAGATAAAAGAGGATATATGCTGACAAAAATGACAATTGGGCAAAAGCTGACCATGGCGTTTACCACTCTCGCTTTGTTGATGCTGGGTTTTGCCTGGTTTGCCACTTTACAACTCTCCAATATTTACCGTGACGCCAGTGAGGTCAGCGACAATATCGTTCCCTCCATCCGGGCATCCAGCCAGATGCATGTGTCCTTGCTGGACGCTCGCCGTGCCGAACTGAACATGGTGATAGATGCACTGGGCAAGGATCCCGACTCCCTCAACAGCAGCACACAGTCTTTCGAAGCGGCAAAGAGTCAGTACATGGCCGCCGAGCAACGGTATGGCTCTATGCCTTTTGTGTCGGAGCGAGATCGCAACATGTTTGCAGAGCTGAAAACTGCAGCAGCCAAATATTTTTCAGCCCATGGTGACTTGGAAACAGCCATACGGCAGGGAGATATTGCCAAGGTGCAGTCGCTGATCAAAAACGAATCTCGCGCAGCCCTTGAGCAGGCCGGACAGGATGGTCTGGAGCTTCGCAAGGAGAACGATCGGGTTGCCAACCTGCTGACCAAGCAGAGTGAAGCTTCCTATGAACGGGCAAAACTGCTGAGCACTACAGTTGGTGCGCTAACCTTGCTGTTCGTCGTTATTGTGGCCTGGCTGCTGATCCGGCAGATCCGCAATCCTGTGATGACCCTGCTGGAGCAGACCCGCCAGGTGGCGGCAGGCAACCTCACCAGCCAACTCGACATGAAGCAATTCTCCCATGACGAACTGGGTAAGCTGGCTCAAGGGTTCAACGAGATGCAATCCAATCTGCGCATGCTGGTAAACGAGGTCTCCGGCTCGGTGGTGCAGTTGGGTGCGGCCGCCGAAGAGATCAGCGCGGTGG
The DNA here is from genome assembly GCF_040908355.1 of Aeromonas sp. R2-2. NCBI lineage: Bacteria > Pseudomonadati > Pseudomonadota > Gammaproteobacteria > Aeromonadales > Aeromonadaceae > Aeromonas > Aeromonas sp. R2-2. Next base: position 56,798 of record NZ_JBFODQ010000064.1, read on the forward strand.
CACAGCAATCGGCCAACAACATGGGCGCCCAGCAACATGAGCTCAATCAGCTGGCCACAGCCATGAACGAGATGCAAGCCACGGTACAGGAGGTGGCCCGCAACACCAACGACGCCGCCAGCGCAGCAACGTCGGCCAGCGACACAGCCGCACAAGGCAGCGAGACCGTCAATGACTCAATCGGCAGGATTGAAAAGGTGGCTACCGCCATCGAAGAGACTGCTCTGGTGATCCGCCAGCTGGGTGATGACAGCCGAAATATCGGCATGGTGCTTGAAGTCATTCAGGGAATTGCCGAGCAAACCAACCTGCTGGCACTGAATGCGGCAATCGAGGCAGCCCGAGCCGGTGAACAAGGTCGTGGTTTCGCCGTGGTAGCAGATGAAGTCCGCACTCTGGCCAAACGAACCCAAGACTCCACTTCCCAGATCAACCACATCATCTCCGAACTGCAGCTGCGTGCTAACGAAGCGGGCGTCACCATGCAACAGAGTCAGGATATGATGTCCGAGACGGTCCACACAGCTCGTGAAGCGGGAGCCTCTATTGCCGAAATAAGCAGCTCGGTTAACAGTATCTCCCACATGAATATTCAGATTGCCACCGCAACCGAAGAGCAAGGCGCGGTAAGCGAGGAGCTCAATCGCAATGTAGTCAACATCAGCAATGCCTCGGAAGAAGTGGCGACCGGAGCCAAACAAATGGCTCAGGCTTGCAACGACCTCAACCTGTTGGCAACACAACTGCAGGAGGTTGTACGCAAGTTTCGGACATAACGCCCGATTCTCCTCCCCTCATTAATCAGCTCAATAAGGCTGAAGCACTAAACAGCCCGCCATCCATAAAAGTGGCGGGCTTTGTTAAATAAGGGCTCATGCAAAACCCAAGGACACCGATGATGAACATAACAAGTGATCAGTAGATGGATTAACTCACATCAAGAGCTGCTCTCCCTCTTTCTGATTGTTCTCTCAACGCGTTTTGCCAGCACCTTCACATTTTCCGCCCTCAAAGCAGCACACAAATCTCCATACCTCCGAAGGCGAAACCTTTTCGTTGCACTCATGCAAGTAGCAAGACGCACTCGCATCTCATTGTTTTTATTTAAAAAAATAAAAATATCGGTATGAATTGGCTTTCATGATGATATGCGAGCTGGGTCACATGACGACTTGCGCAGCACAAAAATCCAGTAAACGGCACATTTGTCCGATTTCGGCACCGCGCTAACGGGAGAACAATATCCAGGTCAATTGTTCCCCCCATCATGCGGCTCGGCAACGGAGCCAGGAGAGTAATATGTTACCCACCATGACCAACGGCAGACTCATCTGCCTGGAGTTGAAGGCCACCAGCAAGGAGGCTCTATTCGACGAGATGGCACAGATGCTGGCGCGCGATGGCGCCGTGTCTGATCAACAGCAATTCGTCAAGGATATCTGGGCCCGCGAACAGCTGGACTGCACCGGCTTCGAGCAGGGTGTCGCCCTGCCCCACGCCAAGAGCAAGGCGGTCAGTCGTCCGGCCATTGCCATCGGTGTCAGCCGCCAAGGTATCGAGTACGGCGCCGAAGATGGCAAACCGACCCAGCTGATCTTCATGATCGCCTCCCCGGATGGCGGTGCCAACCACCACATCGAAGTGCTGGCGGAGCTCTCTACCCGTCTGCTGGAGCCGGGCTTTATCGAGCAGATGAAGGCGGCCACTACCGTCGAGCAAGCCCTGACCCTGCTCAAGCAAGGCCCGAAAGCGGAAAAACCGGCGCCAGCCGCCAAACCGGCTGCCACTACCCCGGCAGCCCCCGAAGAGCGCACCTTCAAGGATCGCCTCAACACCATGAAGCAGCATCTGCTGTTTGGTACTTCCCACATGATCCCCTTCATCGTGGCGGGCGGTGTATTGCTGTCGCTGTCGGTGATGCTGAGCGGCAAGGGCGCCGTGCCGGAAGCGGGCTTCCTCAAAGACATGGCCACCATGGGTATCGCCGGTCTGACTCTGTTTACTGCCGTACTGGGTGGCTACATCGCCTACTCGCTGGCTGACAAGCCGGGCCTGGCTCCGGGCATGATCGGCTCCTGGATTGCCGTTCAACACTATCAAACCGGTTTCCTTGGCGCCATTCTAGTGGGCTTTATCGCCGGTTTCGTGGTCAATCAGCTCAAACGGATCAAGCTGCCTGACTCCATGACCTCCCTAGGTTCCATCTTCATCTATCCGCTGATCGGTACCTTCCTGGTGTGTGGCATCGTGATGTGGGGGATCGGTGCCCCGATCGCAGCCATGATGGAAGGGATGAACCACTGGCTATCCAGCATGGCGGGCTCAGGTAAAGTAATGCTGGGTGCCATTCTGGGTGGTATGACCGCCTTCGATATGGGCGGCCCGGTCAACAAGGTTGCTACCCTGTTTGCCCAGACTCAGGTCAACACCCAGCCCTGGCTGATGGGTGGTGTCGGTATCGCCATCTGTGTACCGCCACTGGGTATGGCACTGGCGACCTTCATGTCTCCGAAGCGTTACAAGAAAGAGGAGCGTGAATCCGGCAAAGCGGCCGCCATCATGGGCATGATCGGTATCAGTGAAGGTGCTATCCCGTTCGCTGCCGCTGACCCCATGCGTGTTATCCCGGCCATCGTCGCAGGCGGCATCGTCGGCAACATCACTGGCTTCATGATGCACAGTATCAACCACGCCCCCTGGGGTGGCTGGATTGTCCTGCCGGTTGTTGAAGGCAAGATGGGCTACATCCTGGGTACCATCCTCGGCGCTCTGACCACAGCCATCATCGTCAACCTGCTGAAGAAGCCAGTGAGCGAAGAAGATGACGTGACCACCACCCAAACCAGCTTCGAAGTCATTGAAGCGGAAGGAGAAGCGGACGTACTGGCCATCACTGCCTGCCCGTCTGGCGTGGCCCACACCTTCCTCGCCGCCAAGAGCCTGCAGAAGGCTGCCGCCAAGCAGGGGATCAAGATCAAGGTCGAGACCCAGGGCGCCAACGGCATCATCAACCGCATTACCGCCAAGGATGTCGCCAACGCCCGCTGCGTCATCTTCGCCCACGACGTGGCTATCAAGAACCGCGAGCGCTTCACCAATATCGAGGTCATCGATGTGAAGACCAAGGAGGCGATTCACAATCCGGAAGCACTGTTGGCCCGCACGCTGGGCAACAAGGCAAACGCCGCCTGATAGCAATCAGACCAACCAGTACAAGGGGCCCATCGCAGGCCCCTTTTCGTTGCCTGCCGAGCAACCGCATATCATCCCACCGACCAAGCCACTGATTTAAAACATATTAACCAGTCACATCACGGATCTTGGCGAGCCGTCACAGAACTGTGACGTGTAAAAAAACAGCAATTGAAGCGCTGGTCAGATCTCATGTCAAATGGCTCCGCCTACTAAACTGGAGCATCACAAAAATGATAAAAATCAATAAATTGGTTCTGGCTGTTACCCTCACCCTCACTGCCCCCCCCTTGCTGGCGGCTCACTGGACGTGTGGCGACCACGTACGCTTTGGCCTGCCCTCCGAATCGGATCAGAAGCTCTGCCGTGAAGGGTATGCGGTCGGCTACAACTACGACTACAAGGTGGCGGACTGGGTCTCCTACCGGATGACCGCCCAAAGCGCACAGGGCACAGTGCCGCGCAAGGATGCCTTCGCCGAGGACAGGGAGATCCCGGTCGCCTATCGCGCCACCCTCTCCGACTACAAGGGCTCGGGCTACGACCGTGGCCATCAGGCCCCGGCGGGGGACATGAAATCGAACAAGAACACCATGAAAGAGAGCTTCCTGCTGAGCAACATGACACCGCAGATCGGGGTGCTCAACCAGAAGGCGTGGCGCGTGCTGGAGGACAAGGTGAACAAGTGGGCGGTCTCCCGCAAGGATGTGCAGGTGATCACCGGCCCCATCTTTACCGGCTCTGAAAAGTCCATCGGTCAGGGTGTGGCGATCCCGAGCGCCTACTACAAGATCGTGATGGACCCGGCCAGACTGCAGGCCATCGCCTTTATCATGCCGCAGGAAGAGGTGCCCATCAGCCAGATCGCCGACTACCGGGTCTCGGTGCGCGAGGTGGAGGAGCAGACCCAACTCAACTTCTTCAGCGATATGCCCGAAGAGCAGCAAGAGACACTGGAAGCTCGCGTCTCCCAGATGTGGAACTGACTGCGAACAACTCATCCGCAGATAGATTGACACCCCATCTGTCTTACATCGCAACAGAGGGAGGGGGAGTCTCGCTCCCCCTGCCCTTTTCAGATGGCAGCTGACTCGTTGCGGCCACTTTTGCGGCCACAGGTGTGGCATAACCCGACGACCCGCCTCGACTCACAGTTTGCCGTACCGTTCACTGGTATATTGCCTCTCTTTGGCACTAACAGACTGAATTGACGCACATTTGCCTTATCCCATCGGCCCACAAGCCGGAGCACCACGGCGCGATTCAGCCCGACAGAGGACCTTTTGATGAAACAGACCCTTCTTGCCCTCACCCTCGGCGGCCTGCTGGCGCTCTCGCCCCTCGCCCTGCAAGCGGCCGAGAGCTCGATGCAAATGGAGCACGACCTCAATACCCTGGTCAGCAAACGCCAGGCGGTGGACATGCTGCTCGGCGAAGCGCTGCAGATCTACAAGTCGCCAGCCAAAATCTCCCACGCCGGTTTTACCGCCAAGATGCCGAGCAATATGGAGCTGGTGACCGAGCGTCTGCTGGCCGCCTACCAGCTGGAACCCTACCGCACCGACCTGCTCATCTCGGCTGCCAACGCCCAGATCTACAACGGCAACCTGAGCCGCGCCATCACCTTGCTGGAGCAGGCGCAGGCCGTCGCCCCCGATGATCTCGACATCAACAGCTATCTCGCCATCTGGCTGTTGGTGAAGGGTAACAAGGAGGCCTCCCGCAGCTATCTGGCGAAAGTGGCGGATCGCAACAGTGGCCGCGCCGCCGATCTCGAGGAGATCATCGCCCGGGTGCAGCGGATCACCGCCGCCCCGCTGCAGACCGAACTGACCGAGGATCAGCTCAAGGCCACTAGGGAGGGCAAACGCGCCATCGTCACTCTGGGCTACGCCCTCAATCCCGACGGCAGCATGGACAAGATCCTGCTGGGCCGCCTGCAAACCACCCTTGAGCTGGCCAAGGCCGACCCGGAAGCGCTGATCATCCTGACCGGTGGCGTGCCCCAGAACCGCCAGACCGAGGGCAAGCTGATGGCCGACTGGCTGGCCAACCACGGCATCGACCGCAGCCGCCTGATTGAAGAGAACTACGCCACCAGCACGGTGGACAACGCCCTCTACAGCGCCTATGCCCTCGCCCGCCACCAGATTGACTATGCGGTGCTGGTGAGCTCAGCCAGCCATGTGCGCCGCGGTCAGACGGTGCTGGAAATCGCCTGCGACCAGATTGGCCCGGCCAACATCAAGGTGGCGAGCGTCAGCTACCCCGACAAGCCTCTCGAAGAGCTGGCCACCCCGAGCGAGAGCGAGCTGCTCGGCATCTACCGCGACGCCCTGCGCACCTACGGTATGTGGAGCTACCGCTCCGCCCCGCTGATTGAGCGTTGATCGGCCATCAAAACGAAAAAGAGAGGAAGGCGTGATGCCTCCCTCTCTTTTTATTGACCGATGATTGGCCAAGCCGCGCCCGTTAGCTGACGATAAAGCCCTGTGAGGGGGCCGCTTTGGGATCGTCACCGAAGCGGTTTGGCCCCTGCTGACCGTTGCAGACCATAAAGTAGATAAGCACCAGGGTGCCGATAATGGGGATAAGCCCGAGCAGCAGCCACCAAGCGCTGCGGTCGGTGTCGTGCAGGCGACGGGCCGCCACCGCCAGCGATGGCAGCAGCACCGCCAGCGAATAGATGGAGCTTATCAGCTCATTGTCGCCGCCAATCAGCTTGTCCACCATGCCGAGCAGCAGCATGACGATGACGTTGCACAGCACGAACATCCAGTATTCGGTGCGACGGGCCCGCCCGCTGAATACCGCATATTGCTTGAGGACCGAGATGTACCAGTTCATTGCGCCTCCTGAGTGGCCTTTATGCCTATGAATAAAAAGAGAGTCGATAAAACAAGTAGTTAAGAGCTTAGCGCGATCATCCCCCCGAGTCGACAATGATGCCCGAACGTCTCCCGAACTAATCAGCTGCGGCAATCATTGACCGACCGAGCCGGAAAATAATTAGCCCTGTAACAGGGCAAATCACCCCCATCAGCGCATCACTCTCGTCACAAGCAGGAAAATGGTGCTTAATAATCCATTAGCAATCGTATGGACTCAGCGTGAGGATAGCGGTAGATTCGGCGCCCAATCCTGAACAGGATCTGTGTCTCCCTCCCATAATGAATCCACTTATTCATTACTTCTCCTAACACAGGGATAGCCATGAGTATTACACGCAGAGATTTTCTCAACGGCGTTGCCATCACCATTGCGGCAGGCGTCGCCCCCATCAATCTGCTCAAGGCTGCCGAAGGCGGCAGCACGCTGGCGGATAAAACCCTGGCCTACCCGCCCGCCCTCACCGGGCTGCGCGGCAACCACCCGGGCTCCTTCGAACCGGCCCACAGCATCGCCCGTGACGGCAAGCAGTATGACTTCGCCAATATTCCCCTTGAGGGGGAGTACGATCTGGTGATCGTCGGCGCCGGGATCAGCGGTCTGGCCGCGGCCTGCTTCTATCAGCAACTGCTCGGCGCGGATAAAAAGATCCTGCTGCTCGACAACCACGACGACTTTGGCGGCCACGCCAAGCGCAACGAGTTCACCACCCCCGATGGCCTGCGTCTGGGTTACGGCGGCAGTGAGTCCCTGCAATCACCGCGTTCGGTCTACAGCCCGGTGGCGCTCGGTCTGCTCAAGGCGCTGGAGGTCAACATCGACGAGCTGGCCGCCGGTTTCCAGCAGACCTTCTATCCGGATCTGGGGCTCAGCCGTGGCGTCTATTTCGACGAGAAGCACTTTGGCGTCAACAAGATAGTAAGCGGGGATCCGGGCCACAACGTGGCGGACGATATCCCGCGCGATCGCCTGAACGGCCGGCCACTGGCAGAGTTTATCGGTGACTTCCCCCTCGATGATGCCGACAAGGCCGCCCTGTTGGCCCTGCACGAATCGAAGATCGACTACCTGAGCGGCATGACCCGCGAGCAGCAGGATGAGTGGGTGACTCGCAACAGCTACACCACCTTCCTGCGCGATAAAGTGGGTCTCAGCGAGCGGGCGATTACTTACTTCCAGCAGCGCACCAACGACTTCCAGGCGGTCGGCATCGACGCCACCGCCTGCGCCGATGCGCGCCTCTGCGCCTTGCCGGGGTTCGACGGCCTCAATCTGACGCCGCTTGATGCCGAGGAGCAGGCGGAGCTGGACGACCCCTACATCTTCCACTTCCCCGATGGCAACGCCGGTCTCACCCGCCTGATGGTACGCAAGCTCATTCCGCAGGTGGCGCCGGGTCACACCATGCAGGATGTGGTGCTGGCCAAGTTTGACTACAGCAAGCTCGACCTGCCTGAGCACAAGGTGCAACTGCGCCTTGGCAGCACGGCGTTGCAGGCCAAAAACGTGCGCCTCGCCGATGGCAAGCTGGCGGTGGATGTCACCTACATCAAGGAGGGGAAACTGCACCGGGTGCGGGCCAAGCAGTCGATCATGGCTGGCTACAACATGATGATCCCCTACATGGTGCCCGAGATGCCGGAGCCCCAGAAGGAGGCGCTGCGCCAGAATGTCAAGGCGCCGCTGGTCTACACCAAGGTGGTGATCAAGAACTGGCAAGCCTTCGTCAAGCTGGGGGTACACGAGGTCTACTCCCCCGCCGCACCCTATAGCCGGGTCAAGCTCGACTATCCGGTCAGCATGGGTGGCTACGAGCATCCCAAGAGCCCGGATCAGCCGATGTGCCTGCACATGGTCTATGTGCCGACCCTGCCGGGCAGCGGCCTCTCGGCCCGCGAACAGTCCCGCAAGGGGCGCGCCATGATCCTCGGCATGCCGTTCGAGCAGCATGAGCAGATGATCCGCGAGCAGTTGCAGGGGATGCTGGGCAGCGCCGGTTTCAACCATGAGCAGGACATCCTCGCCATCACGGTCAACCGCTGGTCTCACGGCTACTCCTATGTCACCAACACCCTGTTTGATGACGAAGCGCAGTGTGAAAAATGGATTGAACTGGGTCGCCAGCCGATCGGCAACATCACCATCGCCAACTCGGATGCAGGCTGGAGCCCCTACGCCCACGCCGCCATCGACGAAGCGTGGCGCGCCGTCAACGAGCTGGTAGCCATGAGCAAGGGAGGTGCCCAATGAGCCGCGCCCTGTCACTGACCGCCAGCGCCCTGCTGCTGGCCCTGCCCGCCCTTGCCGCCAACGCAGCCCCCGCCATGTCTGCGGGCGAATACGTGGCCAAGCTCGGCGATTGCGCCGCCTGTCACACCAGCGAGACCAGCAAGCCGCTGGCGGGCGGCAAAGGGTTCCCGACCCCCATCGGCACCGTATTTGCCACCAACATCACCCCCGACAAGACCCACGGTATCGGCAACTACAGCCTGCCGGAGTTCATCAAGGTGATGCGCGAAGGGGTGGCCCGCGATGGTCATCGCCTCTATCCGGCCATGCCCTACACCGCCTACGCCAAGATGAGCGATAAGGATCTCGAAGATCTCTATCACTACCTGATGAAGGAGGTACAGCCGCTGGCCATCGCCAACAAGGAAAGTGACATCCCCTGGCCCCTCAACATGCGCTGGCCGCTGATGGGCTGGAACTGGGTCTACCACGATGACAGCCGCTTCACCCCGGTGGCGGGCAAGAGCGAAGAGTGGAACCGTGGCGCCTATCTGGTGCAGGGTGCCGGCCACTGCGGCAGCTGCCACACTCCGCGCGGGCTTGGCATGCAGGAGAAAGCGCTGACCGATGCGGATCCCGTATACCTGAGCGGTGCGGCGCTGGATGGCTGGTATGCCCCCGATATTCGCGGCAGCCGTTACAGCAAGCAGGCGCTGATCGATCTGTTGAAAACCGGCCGCAGCCAGCATGAAGCGGTCGCGGGCCCCATGGGGGAAGTGATCACTCACAGCAGCCAGTATTTCAGCGACGCCGATCTGGCCAGTATCGCCACCTATCTGACCGATCTGAAAGATGAACCGGTGGCGGAGAAAGGGGCCCGCGCCTACGCCAGTGCCAGCGGCAAGGCGGACTACGCCATGTACTGCTCCACCTGTCACGGGGTCAACGGCCGGGGCAATGACCACGTCATCCCCTCGCTGGTCAACAACCGCACCGTGCTGGCGAGCGATCCGTCGAGCCTGATCAACGTGCTGCTGCACGGCGCCGAAACACCGGTCACCCACGACCATCTGGGTTACCACATGCCGGGCTATGGCTGGACCATGGATGATGAGCGGCTCGCCGAGCTGGTCAACACCCTGCGCGCCTCTTGGGGCAATGAAGGCACCGCCGTCAAGGCGGCGGCGGTCAAGGCCCAGCGCGAGCTGCACGGCAAGGAGTAAGGGCAGTCAGCCCTCTCTTGGCCAAGTGCCATAAAAAACGGGCCTCCACTGGAGGCCCGTTTGCTATTGATTAACCAGGTTCCGGTGCTTATCCCTTGCGGGATTTGGGCCCCGGCAGCGGCGCCGTTGGCTGGCGGTAATCGCCATAGGGGAAGATATTGCGAAACCGCTGGGCCACCGGTTCGGGGATGGAGCGGGAGAAGATCAGCTTCACGCCATCGCCATCGCGCTGCCCCACAATGCGACCGCGCACCGTGTCGTGGCGCAGGATCTGTTTAGCATGCTCAATAAAGGCGGGTGACACCTTGCCCTGCTTGACCACTACCTTGCCGGGTGCAAGACGGATCTCGAACAGGGCGCCACGCCCCAGCTTCATCAACCACCAGATCAGCGCAATCGCCACTATCAAGGAAATCCAGGCCATCTTCATCCCTCCCAAGCTCTTGATATAAGGCAGTATAAGCGGCCGTGCGCTCCGATTGTTTGGCGCCGATCACAGCCCCCGCGTCAGCGCAATAGCGCCTCTTTGCTCAGCAATCCTTGCCCCAGCCCACCAGCGTCTCGCGATAGAGCGCCAGCAAGGCTTCATCGCGCACCGACACCCCGACCTGCTGCGGGCGATAGGCTGCCCAGTCATCGTGGGAGTGGCGCTTGCCATCGAACTTTTGCAGGGTGTGGCCGATGGCCGGGCCGCTGGTGATCACCCGCACCGGCCCTTCGCGCAGGGTAAAGAGGGTCGGGTCGATGACATAGGCGATGGCGGACGGGTCGTGAACGTGGCAACCAGAGAGCCCCAGCTTCTCGGAGTAGAAGCGCAGATAGAAGCGGCTGACATCCCAGAGGAAGCGGCCCGGCTCCCCCGCCTTATCCCTGAGTTCATCCAGATAGGCGCTGCTGAAGAAGCTCTGCTGGGTCACATCCAGCCCGATGATCACCACAGGCCAGTCGGCGGTAAAGACCCGGTCGGCGGCATCGGGATCGTCGTGGATATTGGCCTCGGCATAGGGGGTGACGTTGCCGCGATGGCCGTTGACGCCAAAGGCGCCCCCCATCACCACCACCTGTTTCACCAGCGAGACAATCTCGGGCGCCTGTTGTAGCGCCAGCGCCAGATTGGTCAGCGGGCCGATAGTGACTATGGTGATCTCCCCCGGCGCGGCTTTCACCGCCTCGACAATATATTGCCAAGCGGGGCGAGGATCCGGAGCGATAGTCACCTCCCCCGCCTCCATATCGCCAAAGCCGCTCGGGCCGTGGACTATGGTGGTGGGGCCAACCGGCTCGCGCAGCAGCGGGGCTGCAGCGCCTTTGGCCACATCCGCCTTCATGCCGTACTTCTGCTTGAGCCAGAGGGCGTTGCGGGTGCCATTGTCGATGGTGGCGTTACCAAAAACGGTGGTGATGGCGAGCAGCTCGATGGCGGGATGGGCCTCGGCAAACAGGATGGCCATGGCATCGTCGATACCCGGATCGGTATCCAGAATGATTTTATGGGTCATGAGAAATTCCTACGGTGACAAACCCTGCGACAAAAGGGAGAGTCTACCCGGCTAACGGCCCCGTATCCCGGCATGGGATCACAGAGCGGGCCTTTGCTCTCGGCAACGACACGCTGCTGGCGACAATCTGCATAAAAAAGCGCGGCCCTGTCGCCAGCGCCGCGCCCTTTATCGTTGTTCGTTATCTGCTATCTGGCAGTGATCTGCCTGACTACGCCCCTCAGTGCTTGCGATGCCAGCGCGGTGAGGTCGCCTTCTCCCCCCAGGGGGTGACGCAGGGGAGCAGAGCCCCTTCAATCACCATCTCGCTGCCCGCCAGCGCCTCGGCGATCTTCTGGTGCAGCACCCGCAGTACTTTGCCCTCGTGCTCGGCCAGAGAGTGGCCCGCGGCAAAAAATTCCGGCTGATATTGCAATGCCAGCTTCTGGGCGAATTCGTAGGTGTTGAAGCAATCCGGCATCCGCTCAACCACATCTTCAAGCCGGGCCAACAAGCTGTTCAGTTCCCTGGTCATAGTGCTCTCTCCGTGTAGGTTAATAGCCAAAAACTACCCCTTATTGGATAAGTCACCAACGAGCAAACCACAAAAGTGTGGGGAGACACACAGTTCTCTCTTGCGTCCGGCTCATGGTGAACGGCAGACAGCTTGCCAGCTTTACATTCCGGTAACAAACAGCTAGATTTAGACCGACTAATCAGTCGGTCATTTTTCATGCGGAGAACAACATGGGTGCGGCTCAGCTTCAACACACTCCTGAGGATATCCTCGCCATCAAATTGTCCCTGCCGGATCAGCTGGCACGGCTCAAGCGGGCGAGTCTGGCTCACCCCATGCCTACCCTGGCCGAGCGCCGGGCGCAGCTGACCAAACTCAAACAGGCATTGCTCGCCCACAAGGGGCAGCTGTGCAAGGCGCTGGCAGCAGATTATGGCCAGCGCAGCCACTACGACAGCCTGATCGCCGATGTGCTGCCCTGCATCATGCAGATCAACTACACCCAGAAGCGGCTCAAGCGCTGGATGCAGCCCCACCGCCGTCACACCGGCCTGCTGCTGGCCCCCGCCAAAGTAGAGGTGCACTTCCAGCCGCTCGGGGTGGTCGGCATTATCGTGCCGTGGAACTTTCCAGTGATGCTAAGCCTTGGCCCCCTCATCACCGCCATCGCGGCGGGCAACCGGGCGATGCTGAAACTCTCCGAGTTCACCCCCCATACCAACGCCGTGCTGCGCACCATGCTCACCAGCGTGTTTGACGAAAACGAGATCGCCATCATCGAGGGGGATGCCCAGATGGCGGCGGCGTTCAGCTCGCTGCCGTTCGATCACCTGCTCTTTACCGGCTCCACCATGGTGGGCAAGCTGGTGATGGCCGCCGCCGCGCCCCAGCTCACCCCCCTCACCCTTGAGCTGGGTGGCAAGAGCCCCTGTCTTATCGCTCCCGACATGCCGGTCGCCACCGCGGTCGAACGGATGATCTTCGGCAAGAGCCTCAACGCCGGACAGATCTGCGTCGCCCCCGACTATGTGCTGCTGCCCCGCAGCGAGGTGGATAACTTTATCGCCGCCTATCGCCGCCACTTCAGCAAGCTCTACCCGCAGGGGCTCAATAGCGCCGACTACGGTGCCATCATCAACGACCGCCAGTATCAGCGCCTCGTCAGCTGGCTGGATGAAGCCGAGCAGGCGGGTGCCCAGCTCCACCCCTGTGGCAGCCCGGCCCGCGATGACCAGCGTCGCCTGCTGGTGCCCCACCTGCTGACCGAGGTGCCGGGTCAGTGTCAGGTGATGCAGCAGGAGATCTTTGGCCCGCTGCTGCCGCTCATCCCCTACGACACCCTGGAGGAGGCACTCGCCTATGTGGCCGAGCGGCCCCGCCCGCTGGCCCTCTATCTGATGAGCTTCGACCCCGAGCTGCAGGCGCGAGTGACCCGCGAGACTCACTCCGGCGGCATGGCGATCAACGAAAGCCTGTTTCAAGTGGCGGCCGACGATGTGCCCTTCGGCGGCATCGGCGCCTCCGGTATGGGCCACTACCACGGCCACGAGGGGTTCCTCACCTTCTCCAAGGCAAAAACCGTGCTGACCCGCGGCAAGTTCACCACCGGCTCCCTGATCCATCCCCCCTACCACAACTGGATCCAGAAGCTGATGATGGCCTTCTTCCTGCGCTGATGGAGATAACCATGAACCAGGCTATCCCGCAGCCACAAACCATGACCGACAAGCGCCGCCAGATCCTGGATGCCGCCCTCGCCCTCTGCGCCGAAGATGGTCTGCAGGGGGCCGCCACCGCCCGCATCGCCAAGGCGGCCGGGGTGGCCAACGGCACCCTGTTCCACCACTTTCCGAGCAAGGAGGCACTGATCCTCGCCCTCTATCAGGATGTGAAAACACGGATGGGGAGCGCCATCCATGAAGCAGATCCGACCCTGCCGCTGTACGACCAAACCCGCCACTACTGGCAGCTGGCGATGAGCTGGATGCTGGCCCACCCCAATGAGCTCAAATTCGTGCTCGGCTTCTTTCACTCCCCGCTGCTGGCCAGACCGGCCCGCAGCCAGATCCTGAACGATGCCCTGCGCTTTCTGCCTGCCCTGCTGGCAAAGGGGCAGGCCAGCGGCGAGCTGATGCAGGCTCCCGCGCCACTGTTGCTGGAGGTGTGTCAGGGCCAGTTCCTCGCCTGCGCATCACTGTTTGTCGATCAACCGGAGCTGGGAGAGGACGACTACTGGCAAGCCAGTGCGTTCGCCCTCTTCTGGTCAGCCATCTCAGGAGCCAATCCCCATGCAAACACGGATGTTTGAACCTGCGGCCGCCCTTGGCCGCCGCCTCTGGATCACCACTCTGCTCTGGGTGGTGGGTCGTACCCTCTGCCGCGCCGCCCGCACCGATGAGGCGGTACGCCGCGAATTGGCGCCGTTGCCGGACGGGTTGGCAATCCGCCTCGAAGTGGGCGGCATCGGCTACGCCATGAACATGCACAAGCAGGGTGGCCGCTGGTATCCCGGCGCGCCGGCGGCACCCCATGCAACCATCCATCCGCTGCGGGTGCGCTTCAAGCACCCCAATATCGCCTTTCGCGCCCTGAGCTTTCGGCTCGGGGTCAATCAGGCATTTGGCGAAAACCGGCTGCTGGTGGAGGGAGACCTGACCGTTGCCATGCATCTGGTGCGGGGGCTTGAGCAGTTGCAGTCCCTGATCCTGCCCGCCTTTATCGCGCGGCCGCTGCTGCGCCACTATCCCGCCCCGACCAACAAGCTTGGCCGGGCCTGCAACATCTATCTGGGTCTGGTGACCGGCTAACGCGCAAGGAGCCTTGAAATGAGCCGCTATTACGATTTCTTCTGCCCGGTCAAACTGCTGGCCGGTGAACAGGCGCTGGAGCAACTGGCCAGCGAGCTGGCCAGCCTCGGGGCCTGTCGCCCGCTGCTGCTGACCGACAAGGGGGTCAATGCCACCGGCCTTGCCACCCTGCTGGCCAATGTGCTGGCCGAAGGGGAGCTGCCGGTCGCCGCCATCTGGGACGAGATCCCGGCCGACTCTTCCACTGCCGTAGTGGAGCGGATCGCCAAACGCTATCGCGAGCTCGACTGCGACAGTCTGGTGGCGCTGGGGGGCGGCTCGGTCATCGACACCGCCAAGGCAGTCAACATTCTCACTTCCATGGGGGGGGATCATCTGCTCGACTACTCGGGCGCCGGTTGCCTGACCCGTCCCCTCAAGCCGCTGGCGGTGGTGCCCACCACAGCGGGCACAGGCTCAGAGGTGACGCTGGTGGCGGTGATCAAGGATGAGGCGAGCGGGCGCAAGGTGCCCTTCACCTCCCCCTTCCTGCTGCCCCAGCTGGCGGTGCTCGACCCGCGCCTGACCCAGGGACTGCCCCTCAATATCACCGCCGCTACCGCCATGGACGCCATGACCCACGCCATCGAGGCCTTTATCGGTACCGCCAAGAACCCGGTGAGCGATGCGCTGGCCCTGATGGCAGTGGAGAAGATCGCCAGCGCCCTGCCGCAAATCATCCACGACCCGCAAAACAAACAGCTCCGACTGCAACTGGCGGAAGGCTCAACGCTGGCTGGCATGGCTTTTTCCAACTCCATGGTGGGGCTGGTGCACGCCCTCGGCCACAGTCTGGGAGCCCGCTGCCATCTGCCCCACGGGCTGTGCATGAACCTCTTTTTGCCGACCGTGCTCGACTACAACCGCCCCGAGGTGGATAGCGAGTTGGCCCGGCTGCTGTTGCCGCTGGTGGGGGCAGAGCGCTTTGCTGCCACCCCGGCCCATCAGCGGGCGGAGGCGACCATCACAGCCATTCGCACCCTGCGCGACACCTTGTGGCAAGCGGTCAAGCTGCCGCGCACCATGAGCGAGGCAGGGGTAAGCGACCGCTCGCTACTGACCGAGATCCGCGATCTGGCGGTCAACGACGGTGCCCTGCTGTTCAATCGCAAGGATGCCGACCGTGAGCAGTTACTCACCCTGCTGGAGCGGGCATGGGCCTAGTGGCTAATCGGCCGCAACCTCACAAATAAACTGGAATGGCGCATCAGGATGGTGCGCCAACAATGAAAAGAGTTGATCAAAATCCTCTTGGTTCTTTTTGCTCGCGCGGTTGTGGCTATACCAAATAGCCCCCGTATCCCCCATCCACAATGAGATTCTCTTGGCCAACAACAGCCGAATTTTTCTATTTTTACCTGCCGTTTCAAACTGAGCCTTGAGTTCAGGGTTGGATGCATCAGAAATCGCAATCTGCCGCTGATCTGGGCTGTTCTGACTTTGAGCCAACACCTTCCGGGTAACTTTCAACATTACCGTGTCCATTTTTACCTCTTCCGAACTTGCTGATTATTGCCACATCGATTCGTGCCAAGATAAAAGCCAGAGAGCAAGAGCTGGCTCAATAATCCTGATAACAATCGATACATCATCCACTATCTGTTCTATACCTTGGCTAACAGTTATGTTGTGCCGAGAGACCCAACTTTATGCCAGAGGTGCCCACCATGAGCGACATCATCCATCAGGCCAACCAGCAGCAGTTCATCTGTATGGTGGAGGGGAAAGAGTCGAGACTGCGCTACCGGCGGCTCGATGCCAAGACCATCGACGCCTACAGCACCTTCGTGCCCCCCGAGCTGCGGGTGCAGGGGATTGCCGATCAGCTGGCGCGTGCCTTCTTCAACTGGACTCAGGCGGAGGGGCTCACTATAGTGCCGAGCTGCCGCTACATTGATGTCTGGTTACGCCGCAATGCCAACAACTGAACCTCTGAACTCCGCCCTCGAACAGCAATTCCAAGCCAAAACAGAAGCCCTGCTGCGGGCCGATCCGCAGCGGATGGCCTGCCTGCAAGCCGCGGCCGAGCTCAATCTGCCCGACTGGGCGCTGGGAGCAGGCTTTATCCGCAACCTCATCTGGGATCACCTTCACCACAAGGCGGAGCCCACCCCGCTCAACGATATCGACCTTATTTATCTCGACAAAACCGATCCGCAAGGGCTGGCCGAGACGGCGCATGAAGCCTGGCTGGCAAAGCGGCTGCCGGATCAGCAGTGGGAAGTGCGCAATCAGGCCCGCATGCACACGCGGCAGCTGGTAACGCCGTTTGCCAGCAGCCTTGAGGCGCTCAGCCACTGGGTCGAGGTGCCCACCTGCATCGGCGTACGCCTGACCAAAGATGGCGAGTTCGAGTGGCTTGCCCCCTACGGCTTTGCCATTAACTGGTCGCTGCAAGTGAGTGCCAACCCCAAATGTCGCCAGGACAAACAGATTTTTACCCAGCGCATCAAGGAGAAACGCTGGCAGGCTATCTGGCCTGACCTTCAGGTAAACTGGCCATAACCTGATTGCAATCTTTCGATAACCTTGGGCACACTAGGGGAAAAGCTGGTTGTAACTCAATGGGTTAAATAATGCGCGATTTCTTCTCTCTCGAACGCTGGCTACCGGGCCTCGCCGCCCTGCTGCATTACCAGCGCGCCTGGTTGATGCCAGATCTTCGCGCCGGACTCTCGGTGGCGGCCGTGGCGCTGCCCGTCGCCATTGCCTATGCAGAACTCGCCGGAGTGGGTGCCATCGTCGGTCTCTACTCCTGCATCCTGCCCATGCTGGTCTACGCCCTGTTTGGCACCTCCCGCCAGCTGATTGTCGGCCCCGATGCCGCCACCTGTGCGGTCATCGCCGCCGTGGTGACGCCGCTAGCCGCAGGCGACCCCACCCGTCACTGGCAACTGGTGATGACCATGACCGCCATGACCGGCTTCTGGTGCCTGATTGCCAGCCGCTTCAAGCTGGGAGTGCTGGCGGACTTTCTCTCCCGCCCGATCCTGATGGGGCTGCTCAATGGTGTGGCCATCACCATCATGGTGGGCCAGCTCTCCAAGATCTTCGGCTTCACTTTCAGCGAACGTTACCTCATCGAGCGGATCGCCAGCGGGGCCACCTATATCACCCAGACCCATCTGCCGACCCTGGCCATGAGTCTGGTAGCCCTGCTCACCTTGCTGCTGGCCAAGCGCTACAAACCGGCATGGCCCTCCTCCATGGTGGCCATGGTGGTGACCGCTGCGCTGGTGTGGGGCTTTAATCTCGGCCAGTTTGATATCGCCACCCTGGGGACGGTGGGCTCCGGCCTGCCCGCGTTCCAGATGCCGGAATTTCCCCCCGGTCTGATGCGGGAGCTGGTGCTGCCCGCCCTTAACCTGGCCATGGTGAGCTTCGTCTCCATGATGCTGACCGCTCGCAGCTTTGCAGCCAAAAACGGTTACGAAATCGACGCGGACAAGGAGTTTCGGGCCCTCGGTATGGCGAACCTCGCCTCGGCGGTCTCCCAGGGTTTCGCCATCAGCGGCGCGGATTCGCGCACTGCGGTCAACGATGCCAACGGCGGCAAGAGCCAGCTGGTCTCCATCATCGCTGCGGCGGTGATCGCCCTCATCACCTTCTATCTGACGGCGCCGCTCAAATATATTCCCACTGCCGCCCTCGGGGTGGTGCTGGTGATGGCCTCCCTGTCGCTCACCGATTTTCGCGGTCTTTGGGCCCTGCGTAACTCCGATCGCTCCGCCTTCTGGCTGGCGCTGGTCACCTTTATCAGCGTGCTCACCATGGGGGTGATCCCCGGGATCACCCTCGCCGTGTTGCTGGGGTTGTTCCAGTTCCTGCGCAATGTGATGCGTCCCACCGATCAACTGCTCGGCATGGATGACGAGGGGGTAGTGCGTACCCTGGGGGACAACGAACAGGCCAAAGCCATTCCCGGCATTCTGGTCTATCGCTTCAACTCGCCGCTCACCTACTTCAACGCCCCCTACTTCAAGCGGCGGGTGTTGGCCCTGCTGGTGCAGGATCCCCGAGCCCCCAAGTGTCTGGTGATCGATGCGGTCGCCTGCTTCACCCATCAGGACATCAGCGTGATGAGCATGGTGGGAGAGCTGCACAAAGAGCTGAAACGGCGCGGCATCCATATGGTGATGGCGGGTCGCCACGGCCAGATGACCCACTGGCTAAAGCAGGCGGGCGTGCGGGTGGGCGATGAAGGGATCATCCTCTGCCCCGACATGTATCAGGCGCTACGCCTGACCCGCTGCTACCGCGAGCCGGTGTTCAAGGATGATGCGGTGGTGGAGAGCACCACTGATGCCATCCGCTCCAACTGGCCGCAGGATGATGCCCTGCCCGACTCGGCGCGCCTCACCCTGCCAAGCGAACAGGAGGCGGGCGCCACGCCTGCCTGATCCCTTGGCCTGACCCCTGGCCGGTGCAATCCTGCACNGGATTGCACCGGCCAGGGCCTTGGTGTTAAATGCGCCCCCAGAGGGCACTTCCCCGTACCCTCCCAGCTGTTGGACATGCCATGCAATCTCAATCCCACGCAGGCCCGGGCACCCTCTTTGCGCTGACCTGGCCGCTCTTTATCGATCTCGCCCTGCACTTTCTGACCGGTGCCCTCAATACCTTCATGGTGGGTCACGTCTCCTATCAGGGAGTGGCCGCGCTGGCGGTCGGCAATCAGGTGTTCGATCTCGCCATCACATTGTTCAGCTTCGTCAGCATCGGC
The DNA here is from genome assembly GCF_040908355.1 of Aeromonas sp. R2-2. Lineage (NCBI taxonomy): Bacteria > Pseudomonadati > Pseudomonadota > Gammaproteobacteria > Aeromonadales > Aeromonadaceae > Aeromonas > Aeromonas sp. R2-2. The sequence goes on from NZ_JBFODQ010000064.1 coordinate 75,895, forward strand.
ACCAGCGTGGTGATCACCCAGTATCTGGGGGCGGGCGATCGGGAGAAGAGTCGGGTGGTGATCCACACCGCAATCGGCTTCAACCTGCTGATCGGTTTGGTGGCCGCCATTGGCGTGATGGCGGGGGCCAGCACCATGCTGGCGCTGATGAACCTGCCTGCCAACCTGATGAGCGACGGGACGCTTTACTTGCAGATCATCGGTCTCTGCCTGTTACCGGAAGCGGCAGCCCTCTGTCTGGCAGCCACCCTGCGCGCTCACGGCCACACCCGCCAGGCGATGTATGTGACCCTGATCGTCAACCTCATCACCTTCGTCGGCAACCTGCTGCTGCTCTACGGCTGGTTCGGCTTGCCCCAGCTGGGGGTCGCCGGTGTCGCCATCAGCACGGTCGCGGGCCGACTGGTCGGCGTGGTGCTGCTGGTGTGGCTAGTGGCCCGCAAGACCGGCATTCGACTGGTGGTGCGCGATATCGTCCACCCCAGCCGGGAGATGCTGGGCAAGGTGCTCCATATCGGCCTGCCGGCGGCAGGAGAGAACCTCTCCTGGATGCTGCAGTTTATGGTGGTGACAGCCTTTGTCGGACTGCTGGGGGACAAGGCGCTGGCAACCCAGTCCTACTTCTTTCAGATCTGCCTGTTTATCCTGCTGTTTGGCCTCTCCATCGGCCTTGGCAACGAGATCATCATCGGCCATCTGGCGGGGGCCAGACAGTTCGATCGCGCCTATCAGCAACTGCTCAAGAGCCTCAAGCTGGGGTTGGCAGTTACCTGCGTCATCGCCGTGGCGGCGGCCCTCAATGGCCGCACCATCATCAGCCTCTTTACCGATGATGCCGACATCATCACCCAGGTGGCGCAACTGTTTCTCATCAGCCTTATCCTCGAACCCGGCCGCACCTTCAATCTGGTGGTGATCAACGCCCTGCGGGCCACCGGGGATGCCCGTTTCCCCCTCTACATGGCGTTGCTCTCCATGTGGGGAATTGCCGTGCCACTCTCCTATTTCCTCGGTATCATGCAGGGTTATGGACTGGTCGGTATCTGGCTGGCGCTGGCCTGCGACGAGTGGGTGCGCGGTCTGGCCATGTTCTGGCGCTGGCGCAGTCGTCGCTGGCAAAACAAAATTCTTGTTGAAACAAAAGCGGAATCACAATGAAGAAGATAGGACTCTTGCTGGCTGCCATCCTGCTCAGCCCCCTGGCCATGGCACAAACTGCCCCTGCCGCTCCCAAGGCTCAAGCCACTCAGACCTGGTATGTGGCCCCCATCGCCATCGATGAAACCAGCGACGCCCAGAAGGCGCTGACCAAGGACTTCATGGCCCAGATGATCAAGACCATCAAGATCAACGAGTACCAGACCGGCAAGGCGGTGGGCAACACCAAAAAGCCCAAGTGGCTGATCCGCACCAAGCTGATCCCCGCCAGCAACGAGCCGCTGGTCGGCAAGAAGCACCCGCAGGGTCTCACCTACGGCAAGGGCAATCCGACCCAGGAGATCGTCGGCGAGCTGTTGATGAACGGCACCCTGGTGGCCCACATCGGCCAGGGCTGGCGCGAGCCTATCGTCCCGGGCACGCCGGTGGCCGAAAAGCTCTCCATCGCCAACTATCGCTACGCCATCGGGGATCAGGCCAAGTCGGCGGATCTGGAGGAGCTGGCGGCCCAGATTGGCTTTGAGGCGGGCAAGGTGATCCACCGCGATGGCAAGCCGCTGCCCGAGAAGAAAAAGAAAAAAGAGCAGGCGGACGAAGATAAAGAGTAACGTTGCCTGCATCCATAAAAAGGGGCCACTCGGCCCCTTTTTTGATCCTGCACCCTCACGCCAACACTGCCCCTGTTGTGACTTGTCGCACAGTTTGGCTCACCATTCAGATTGATAAATCACTTATCTTGTTTTGATTCAACAAGTTATAAATATCCCGCCGAATACTCCAAATCATTGCCCCCAAATCCGATCAGGATCACATTTATCCCCGGCACTAAGGGGTAGCTTTGGTCTTACAGGCACAATCAAACGAAACCAAGGAGGCTCCATTACATGTTCCCAGAGTACAGAGAACTCATCTCGAAACTGAAGAGCAGTGATGTCCATTTCCAGAAGAAGTTTGACTTGCACAACGACCTGGATGCGGAGATTAGAAAGTTGGAAAAGCATCACGCCAGCGACTATAGCGCCGAGGTGAGAGATCTGAAAAAACAGAAACTCAAACTGAAAGAGGAGATATACGACATCCTCAAACAACATCCACAATAGATGCCTCGAAGAATATGCGGATAAGCAATTTATCCCCCAGCCCGGCCCACGCGCCGGGCTTTTTGTTGTTTCAGTCAATTAGTTGACACCCGAGCCTACCGATCTTGCCGGTAGTTTGTTACATTTTTTCCTTGGAATTCAGGGAATAACGGTGATGATAACATGAGCAGAAAACGATCTTTTTATCATCTCTTGCTGCTTTGCCTGTTCGCATTGAGCCACCCCCTGCAGGCTCAGGAGCCTGAACTGGAGCTGTGGCACTCCCAGCAGGCTGGTTACGTGATCGACGACGTGATCGCCCGCTTCAATCAGGAGGGGAACCACAGAGTACGGGTCACCCAGATTGAGCCGGGCAAGATCAAGGCGGATCTCCTGCTGGCAGCTCAGGCCAGGGGGCTGCCCGATCTGATGCTGATCCCCTCCGATTTTATCGGCCTCTATCGCCAGATGACCCTCGCCCCCCTCCCGGCCGAGTGGTTTTCCCCCTCATTGATGGCCAGTGCCTTGCGTTATGTCACCCTGGATAGGCAACGCTGGGGCATGCCCATGATGCAGGGCAACCATCTGATGCTGTTTTACAACAAGGCGCTGGTCTCGACTCCGGTGACCCAATGGCAGCAACTGACAGCTATCACCCCGACCCTCAAGGCCAAGGGGGTCTACCCCGTCAGCTGGCCCTATCACGACATGTACTACTTCGCCGCCTTTTTACACACCTTTGGCGGCTCGCCGGTGACCGAAGGGCGCATCACCCTCGACAGCCCGGCCATGGTGCAGGCACTGGAGGCCTACCGCACCGTCGCCAGCGAACAGTGGGTCGATCCCGAGTGCGACTATGACACCGCCCTCGCCCGCTTCAATGAGGGCAAGAGCGCCTACCTCATCAATGGGGACTGGGCCTTCAATGATCTGGTGAAGAACATGGGGGATAAGCTGGGCGTCGCCCTGCTGCCCCGCTGGCAAAGCCATCCCATGCACTCCATGAGCGGCGCCTACGTAATGGGAGCCTCCCGCTGGGCGATGGACGATGAGGATCGGCAACCCGTCATCAAGGCATTGATGGCCTTTATCCAGCGTCAGGATATTCAACAGTTCATCTATCATCAGGGGGCGCTGCTGCCGGTCAATCAGCAGGCTTTTACCGCCATCAGCCGCCGTCCCACACCTCAGGAAAAAGTGCTGCTGGAGCAGTTCACCCTCAGTACCCCCATGCCCTCCGACAGCGCCATGTCCATCGCCTGGCAAGCGATGGAGAAAGGGTTCGAGCGCTTTAAAGAGGGGATCAGTGCCGCCGACACCGCCCGCTATATGCAGCAGTTGGCCGATCAGCAGTACCGGCAGGTCAAAGCACCATGAAACATCGCACCTTTCGGCTTGGACCGACCCTGATCATCATCCTGTTCACCGTCGCCCTGCTGCCGGCGCTGCTGGCCAGCACTGTGCTGCTGATCCGCCAGCACCAGATCATCGCCCAGAGCGAGCAGTCGCAGCTGGAGCGAGCCCTCACCAGCATGACCCGCGAGGCCCGCTTTCGCAGCGAGCTGATCGGCACCCAGATCAATCAGCTCAGCCAGGATCGGGTACTCCATCAGGCCCTCGACAACTTTCTCTTCTCCAGCCATGCCCGACTGGCACTGGCCACCTTTGTCAAATCCAACAGCCTGATCACCTCGGCCTACCTCATCGATGACAAGGGGTTGGTGGTGGAGTACATCAATGGTCAGGCCTCCCACCTCGAGTCGAGCGACCTGATGCCGCAGCTGATGGCCTGGGGCAAGACCCGCGAGGCGAAACAGGGCAAGCATCTGCTGCTGCCCGTCGATGATCCTGTGCTGGTCGACGACATGGAGCAAAACCGCAGCGGTGGGCTGGCGCTGGTAGCCCCCATCTATCGCAACCACCAGCGCGCAGGGGTGATGCAGACCCCTTCCGGCTTCGTGATAGCCATTCTCCCCTGGCGGCAGATGGCCCAGTTGCTGGAACCCTATCTCAAGGGAAGCGAATATCTGGTGATCTGCCAGGGCGAGAACCGTCTTTACGAAGGGGCTCACCAGAGCGCCAACGCCATGGATGACAGGGAGCCAAGCAAGATGGCGCAGCCCCTGGCCATTGGCTGGCCCCAGCTGGAGCAGGAGATCACCCCCACCATCACCCTCTACAGCTACAGCAATGACAGGGTCAGCGAGCTCAATAAATCCCAACAGCTGCTGACCGTCAGCATCGCCGTCATGTTGCTGCTGGTAGCCATCGGCTGCGTCTGGCTCACCCGCTGGCTAACCCGACCGCTGCGCTCGCTGGCCGCGCTGGTGCGCAGCTATGGCAAGGGCAATTACCAGCAACGGCAGGCGCCGCTGCGCTTTGTGGAGTACGACGAGGTGCGCCAGCTGCTGCAAGAGATGGCCAGCACCATCTCGGATCAGGTGCGGGCGCTCTATCAGCAAAATGAACAGCTGCAGCAGGCCAATAGCGAGAAAGAGGCCTTCAACCAGCGGCTGCTCGGCTTCAACGACGAACTGGAACAAGAGGTCGCCTCGCAAACGACCGCCCTGCGCTCGGCCCTGAGCCGGGAGGAGCGTAGCCGCCATATCCTGCAATCCTGGCTGCAGTTCGGTCTGCACCAGCAGCTGGACATCGATATTGCCGAGCTGGCCAGCTCTGCCCTGCTGCAACTCTCGCAGCTCTATCCCGGCCACCGCTGGGGGCTGGTGATCCGCCGCGATGGCCAGCCCCACTACTCCCTGACCCAGGGGGTCGATGCCCCCTTGCGGGATGCCTTGCAGGAGAAACTGGCTCAACTGATGGATGAGGAGGTCAAACACTCCGAATGCCAGTGGGACAACGCACTCTGGAAGATCATGACCCTGCCCGGTAGCCAGAGCGGCGTGCTGTTTGGCTATCTGATGGTGAGCGCCGAAGGGCTGGAGTCCGAAGACAGGGCCATCTTGCGGCTGTTTGCCAAGCAGTTGGCGGTGGGCATCGAGGGGCGTCTCTTCACCGACGAGCTGGCGCGGGTCGCCCGCACCGACAACCTCACCGGACTGCCCAACCGGCAGGCGTTCGAAGAGACCTTCCACCACTATCAAGCGGTGCTGGCGCGCCATCCGGAGCGTCACCTCGCCCTCTTCATGCTCGACCTCAACGGCCTCAAGCGCACCAACGACCAGTATGGGCACGAGGCGGGCGACGCCCTGCTGATCCAGATGGCTCGCCAGCTGCGCACCCTCTGCCGTCAGGATGAGAAGATTTTCCGCATCGGCGGCGACGAGTTCGTCCTGCTGGCGGAGGCGGATCACCTCGCCAGCCAGCTGCTGGCAGGCAGGTTGGAGGCAAGCCAGCAGCACGCCATTGTGCAGCATGGGGAGCACAGCTTCCCGCTGCGTTTTGCCATCGGCTGGAGCAGCAGCGACCAGACACCGCTGGCGGAGCTGAGCCGGGTGGCTGACGATGCCATGTATGCCAATAAGGCGCGTTTCTATCAGGGGCAGCGATAAAATGCAGAGGTCTGTGGCGTTGGCGAGCCTTTCGCCAACGCCCTGATCAGCTCGCAAAAATGGCGCGCAACGCTAGACGCGGCGCGGACCATGACTAAGATAGGGGCTCTTGATGTCTCGATTTGGAAGGGAGTAGGAAATGGAGTCGCGAATTCAACTTCGAAGTGCAATTCCCGATTAAAAATCAGGCTGCTTTCAGAAGTTCGTCAAAAACCACCTGTGGCTGTTTGAATCCCAAGCATTTGCGCGGCCTGAAGTTCAGCCGCTTTTCGACGGCTGACAGTGCCTCTGCTGTCACCACACTCAAATCACTGCCTTTGGGCACATATTGCCGCAGCAGACCATTGCTATTCTCATTCTGTCCCCGTTCCCATGCACTGTATGGATGCGCAAAGTACACCTGCGCTTCCAGCTCTGCTGCAACACGTTCATGTTCGACAAACTCGCTACCATTGTCAGCTGTGATGGTATGGACATGTGCCTGGTAGGGTTTCAGCATGCTGATAATGGTGTCCGCCACCGCGCTGGCTGTTTTGCTGGGAACGTATTGAACCAGGTAGAGCCGGCTCTTACGCTCCAACAGACTCACTATTGCACCGCTGCCTTGCTTACCCAACACGGTATCGACTTCCCAATCTCCCACACGGCTCCGCTCATTGACTATCGCAGGGCGTTCATCAATCGATACCGGATTGGGAATGACACTGCGTTTGCTGTTCTTACCCTTGCGATAGCGTTTGTGACCCTGACGCAGATGCCGGTATAGCGTGCCACCGTTGGCCTTGTCGCGTGCCACATAGCGGTATATCCACTCGTGGCTAACCGGGCAGTTAATCATGTCTCCAACGCCACTGATTTGCTCGGGACTCCAGTCCGCGACCAGCGCCATGCAAACAAAGTCGATGGTATCAGACGGGACAGTACGCTTCTGACTCGTCAGCCGTCGTGCCGTGGCAAGTTGGTGAGCCTGCTGCGGCTGATAGGCCTGCCCAGCACAATTACGACGAAGCTCACGACTGATAGTCGATGGATGAACCCCGAGCTGTTTGGCAATGCGGGCCTGTGACAGGCCATGGTCACGGAGGCAGGCAATCTGGTATCGTAGCCCCTCGGTCAACTGCTGGTATTTCATGGTGTATCGCTTTGTTTCTTTGGCGAGAAGAAGCGTACCCTAACTGGTAGTTGACCGCCTCTCTCCTATGCACCATGGGCATTGCACTTATTATCTGAATTCACG
>NZ_JBFODQ010000065.1:0-24859 GCF_040908355.1 Aeromonas sp. R2-2
CTAAGCGTGTTCTTTCCCTCGCCAATGCTACCCTCGGGGTTATCGAGTCAGGTTCACTGGCCATCCACGCCATCGGTAGTGGCCTCTCCTTGGCCAACGGTCTCGAACGTAAACATGCGGTTAAACAGGTGGATCGCCTGCTCACTAACACCAAGCTCAATGTCTGGAGCCTCTTTGACGATTGGGTGCCCTATGTGGTCGGTGAACGTACCGAGATCGTAGTCTCCATGGACTGGACCGAATTCGATGCCGATGATCACAGTACCTTGGTTATCAGCCTGCAAACCAACCACGGTCGCAGTACTCCGCTGCTGTGGAAAACCCATCGGAAATCGTTGCTCAAAGGGCAACGCAATGCCCATGAGAAAGAGCTGCTCACCAAGCTCAAGCAGACGTTGCCAGAGGGTATCTTCGTGACGGTAGTAGCTGACCGCGGCTTTGGTTACATGGAGCTGTTCGAACGCCTGGAGCAAGAGCTAGGCTTTGCTTATCTCATTAGATTTAAAGGAAATGTTTTGGTTGGTTACCCTGGTGTAGAGCAGGTTCCAGCTCGGCACTGGCTAACGCCGACCGGGCGCACCCGAACCCTCAAAGCGGTGGAGCTAACTGGGCAGCGACAGCCTGTCGAACGGGTCTATTGTTGTCATAAGAGTGGCATGAAAGACGCGTGGTTTCTGGCCAGTAACCGGACCGACCTGAGCGCCGCCAAGGCGTTGCAACTATACGGCCAGCGCTGGGGTATCGAGACCAGTTTTCGTGATATCAAAGATTACAAATTCGGCATGGGTATGGGAGATGTGCACATCAGTAATCCGGTCCGGCGCGACCGACTGTTTTTATTCAGTGCCCTGGCCATCGTCTTGCTGACGCTGCTGGGTAAGGCTGGAGACAGTGTCGGTCTAGAGAGAACGATCAAGGTCAATACCAGCAAGAGCCGAACCTATTCGTTCTTTCGGCAAGGGGTCATCTATTACCAGTTGCTACCTAAAATGAAAGAAGCCAATGCGGTCTTGTTGATGGATAAATTTATCTACTACCTGAAGCAACACCGCTTATATACCCGCACACTTGGAATTATTTGAGTCTCTAAAAATGAGGGGATCTCTGAGATCGGCCACCTCTTGCGCCCGCTCCCCCTGATTGCCCAGCGGCACCAGTGCTGTGAATTCATCGCCACCGAGGCGAGCCAGCTCCACATCCCGCGGGCAAATCTGTTTGAGGCGACCGGCGACCCGCTCCAGCAGGCGATCTCCCGCCTTGTGGCCGTAGTTGTCGTTGACCAGCTTGAAGTTGTCCAGATCCATGAACACCAGCGCGAAACGCTCCCCCAGCCCGCAATAGGCCTCAAGGGATTTCATCAAGCCATACCGATTGAGCAGGCCGGTCAGGGAGTCGTGCCAGGCGAGGTGGCGATGCTCCAGCTCTTCGAGTTTGCGATCGGTAATATCCCGCATGGTGAGCAGAATGCGGGCCCCCTGCTGGATATAGCGGAACTGATACTGGAACCAGCGCATCCCCTTGAGGGTGCGGCACTCCCCCTCGGTCACCACCTCATCGAGGCGGGAGAGCTTCTGGTAGAAGCTGTCATCATTGCCGGAGAAAACCTGGGAGAGCTTGGCGATCTGGTGGCCGAAACACATTTCGAAGTGATAGTTGCCACTCTCGAACACACCATGGCTATCGAACAGGCAGGCAAGGGTATCGCCGGTTGCCAGCGAGGACTCCTGATAGAGAGTATCGGAGTCGAGCACCGCTTCGGTCATCATCATCAGCCGGCCAGCCAGTTGAATACCGGAGAGGCGCAGATAGATCTGCTTCTTGACCCCCTTTGGGGAGAGGGTCCACCACTCGTTGTAACTGCGCCCCTGCTGAAAATCACCCAGATAGCGCTGCAGCAGCAGATCGATGGCGGTTGCCATATCGGCAGAGAAGTCGCGGGAGCAGAGTTCGTCGAGAGACGTCGCCTCCCACACGGAGAGCGCGGCGCTGTTTGCCCAGAAAATATGGTGATGCTCGATGTCATAAACCCAGATCGGGGTATGCAGAACATCCATCGTCTTCAGTAACCGTTCGTCAAGCGTATTCATCTGGTCAAGGTCATTCATGCTGGATGGTCACTGGTTAACCGGAAAACAGATCTGGCAAACCGCTAGCTGCAGAATGCAAGGTGCAAATACCTCTCGGCCATTATCCCTTTTCACATAGCCAAGAGCGGACAAAACTATTTCAGATATCAACAACAGGGCAGCCTGTACGGCAATACCACAAAGGACTCAGCCAAGGACCCTGTTAATCCAGGCAAATCATATAGTCGATTTTTAACTTTTTTCCCCAGTAAAAACAAGCACTAAGAGCTATCCACTCGAGACCTTGAAAGAGCAATTGCATATTTGCTGCGACAAATTTGTTATTAACATTTAAATCAATGGTGGAAATAGTCATCACTCTCTGTCACAAAGCTTCCATTAATTAACCAAGCGGATGGATAAACAGCCAAAAAAACGCCAAATCGGACAAAAATAGTTCACTAAGGCGGAATTGATATACCCCAAATTCATTTTTCAACAGGCAATGAGCAAAACCCGAATATATGATCTGCATCACATTGACTGGGGATGGAAAACTGCCCCGGCTGAGCACGCAGAGCAACCCTGCGTCCTTCCATCAGGTTGCAATATCGGCCTTCGCCTGCGGTTATAGCGGAACAAATCAGGGAATGTGGCAAACATCACTGCCGCAGTACCATTTGGCATCGTGCCGGAATAATCACCAGCTCGGGGAAACTGAGATGACGGGCGGGTGGAGAACTGGTATCAACAGAAATCGAATCCAGATCAATTAAACGCTGAATTACCCTTGCCAACCCGGAACGCTCTTTTTATGGTTGCTCCCTTGTTACACCCAGAACAGCGTTTATGAAGCACATCGAAGAGTTCTACCTGTTCGTCAAGGTGGTGCAAGAGGGAGGATTCTCCCACGCTGCAGCCGCACTGGGCATGCCAACAGGCACCATCAGTCGACGCATTTCCCAGCTGGAAGAGCAACTGGGTTGCTCCCTGCTACATCGCTCTACCCGCAAGCTCCGCCTTACCGATGATGGCCTCAGATACTACGAGCGTCTCTGCACGCCACTCGCACAAATCGAGCAGGCCACCAGCGAGATCCAGGGTCAAGAGGCCGACATCACCGGGCTTATCCGGATAGCTGCGCCCATCGCACTCTCCAACACCATCCTCATCGATATGCTGGCCGAATTCGGGCTGCACTATCCCGAGGTACAGTTCGATATCACCCAGACCAATGATCACCAGCACCTGTTCGACAATGATCGGGATCTGGTGTTCTTCAACGGTGAGCTGCCCCAATCGCTGCCCAATGCGATCTGTCTCGGTCATATCGAGTACGGCCTGTTTGCCTCACCACTCTATTTGACCAAGAAGGGCACCCCCTCCCACCCCAACCAGCTGGAAGAGCATGATCTCATCTACTGCTGGCCTCACCAGCATTGGCAGCTGACCGACAAGGATGGCCAGAGCGTCTGCATCAAACGCAGCGCCAAACTGACCGTCAACCAGACCCAGGCCGCGGTACGCGCAGCCCGGCGTCATCTGGGGATCGTCAACGCCCCGCTGCACTATCTGAGCAGCTTCCTCCATGACGAGCAGCTGGTGCCGGTACTGACCGACTGGCAAACCGGCAATCGCCCCTTCTACATGTTGTGTTGCCAGCACCAGTTCGCTCCGTTGCGTGTTAAGATGTTCGTTGAATTTGTTGAAAAATACTCAGCACGCTATCGCAATCGGCAGTGGGACAACCAATTTTCACAAGGTGATAGCCTCACCCATTGCATCTGACCGTTAGCGGGCCACACTTATAGCATCCCTTGCCAACAGAGCCTGCCTAACGCCATGAATGTATTGATATGTGATGACTCCGGGTTCGCCCGCAAACAGCTGGCGCGGGCGCTCCCGGCCGACTGGAAAGTCGATTTGCACTACGCAGCCAATGGTCTCGAAGGGATCGAACAGGTGCTGATGGGTCATGGCGATCTCATCTTCCTCGATCTGACCATGCCGGAAATGGACGGTTACGGCGTGCTGGAGACCCTCCAACGGGAGGGTTTGCGCAACAAGGTGATCGTGGTCTCCGGGGATATCCAGCCAGAGGCCTATCAACGGGTCATGGGACTGGGGGCGCTCGATTTCATCAAGAAACCTGCCGCCCCCGAAACCCTGCTCGCCCTGCTCAAAAAGCATGATTTCTGGAGTGCCGCCCCGAGCGGTCAACCAAGCGCCCCCGAGCAGCAGCCAAACGGCGTTGTAGCCGATGCAGGCGTCAAGATCACCCCCGAAATTCGCGATGTCTATCAGGAGCTGGCCAACGTCTCCATGGGTCAGGCGGCCGACTTGCTGGCTCGTCTGCTCAACGCCTTCGTCGTACTGCCTATCCCCAACGTCAACGTGCTGGAGGTCTCCGAGCTGCACATGGCCCTCTCGGCCGCTGCGGATTCGGATACCCTCTCCGCCGTCTGTCAGGGGTTTATCGGAGCGGGGATCGCCGGTGAAGCGCTGATCCTGTTCCATGACTCCAGCTTCAAAGATTTGGCCAAGCTGATGAACCATCAGGGGACGCTGGATCGCACCGCCGAACTGGAGCTGTTGATGGATACCGCCAACGTGCTGATCGGCGCCTTCCTGCGCGGCTACGCCAACCAGCTCGACACCCCCTTCAGTCAGGGCCACCCGGTGGTGCTCGGCCAACACAGACCCATCAACGAGCTGATCAACACCAACAAGAGTCGCTGGCGCCGCACGCTCGCCATCGAGATCAACTACCGGATCCAGGATTATGCGGTGCAGTGTGATCTGCTGCTGCTGTTTACCGAAGATTCCATCGCCACCATGAACAACAAAATCATGCACATGCTCTAGGAGTGACTATGGAAATCCGTGAATTTCATTGGCTGATGAACATAGTCCAGAACCTGGACGTAGGCCTGGTAGTGCTCGACAAGGAGTACAAAGTACAGGTGTGGAACGGCTTTATGGAGAGCCACAGCGGCCGACTGGCCAGTGACGTGCGCGATGGCGTACTGTTCGAGCTCTTCCCCGATGTGGACAGAGCCTGGTTCGAACGCAAGGCCAACATGGTCTTCAAACTCAACAACCGCGCCTTCAGCACCTGGGAGCAGAAGCCCTATCTGCTACGTTTCTCCAACTACCGCCCCATTACCGGCTCGGCCCCACACATGTTCCAGAACCTGACGCTGGTGCCACTGGCCGATTTCGGTGGTCAGGTGACCCACATTGCGGTGATGATCTACGATGCCACCGATGAGGCCATGCTGATGAGCGGTCAGCGGCAGGCGTGAGCTTGCTGCAAATAACAGAGGGCGCCGCGGCGCCCTCTGTTATTTAGGTATGAACAGGTCTCGGTATGACCTCTACCTCACCAGCCGTCTCAACGCGCTCCGAGATACTCGGTGAAGGCGTCGATCACCTCTTCAATATCGTCATCGTTGATCTGCAGATGGGTCACCAACCGCAGCTCGCCGTAACCGGAGAAGAGGATCCCCCGCTCCTTCATAAAAGCGAGCAGAGGGGCCGATTCCCCCTCACGCAGCCGCAGGAACACCATATTGCTCTGCACCAGCGAGAGGTCGAGCTCGATGCCCGGCAGTGCAGCCAACCCTTCGGCCAGCCGTTTGGCACGGCGGTGATCATCGGCCAGGCGGGTCACATGCTGCTCAAGGGCAAACAGACCGGCTTGCGCCAGAATCCCCGCCTGACGCATGCCGCCCCCCAGCATCTTGCGCAGGCGGCGCGCACGGGCGATGAAATCGTGGCTGCCCACCAGCAGCGAGCCCACCGGTGCGCCCAACCCCTTGGAGAGACAAATCGAGATGCTGTCAAATGGCGCGGCGATCACCTCGACCGGGGTCTCACTGGCCACGGCAGCATTAAAAAGCCGGGCTCCATCGAGATGGAGCTTCAAGCCGCGTTCGGCAACGAATGCCCCCATCTCCTGCAGATAGGAGAGCGGTAGCACCTTGCCATTGTGGGTGTTCTCAAGGCAGAGCAGGCGAGTCTGGACGAAGTGGGCATCATCAGGGGCCAGCGCAGCCTTGATATCATCGAATGCCAGCGTGCCATCGCGCTGCATCGGCAAGGGTTGCAGGGCTACGGAGCCCAGCACGGCACTCCCCTGCGCTTCATAGCGATAGATGTGAGCGGCGTTGCCGAGGATGGCCCCCTCACCGCGCTGACAGTGGCTCATCACCGCCAACAGATTGGACATGGTGCCGGACGGCACAAACAGCGCCGCCTGTTTGCCCAGCAATCTGGCCCCAAAGGCCTCCAGCGCGTTGACGCCCGGATCTTCACCATAGACATCGTCACCGACTTCGGCGTGGAGCATGGCTTGACGCATGGCGTCAGTAGGCTGGGTGACGGTGTCACTTCGTAAATCGATATAGCGCATGAGATCCCTCCTGAAACAGGAGAGTGACGTTAGCCATGCGCCCCTCGCTTGGCAAGGGGCGCATGAGCAGAATGTGAAGCCAATAGACGTCCATAGAACCCGCAGGCGGGATTTACCAAGGCAGAGGCTGACCGTTGATATCCAGTAGCTGACCCGATTGGGTCAACGATAACCCCTTGATGAGATTGAGCAGTTTCACCGCCACCTCGGCAGGCTCCTGCAATTGCTCCGCAGGCAACTCGCTCAGAAAGGGGGTATTCATCGGGGAGTCCATCAAGCCGGGCGCCACCGCCACCACCCCCGCTTGCGGGAAACGTTGCGCCCACTCGAGGGCCAGCGTTTTCACCCCCATGTCGAGGGCCGCCTTGCTCATCCGGTAGCTGTAACGTCCCCCCTCCAGATTGGCGGTGATGGAGCCCGCCAGATCAGAGATGGCACAGAGCCACAGCGGATGGTCATTGCCCATCAACCGACTGAAACGGGCAGCCAGCGCCAGTGTTGGCCAGGCATTGGCCAGCAGGCTGTCGCACAGCCACTTGGGGTGCACCTCTTCGACCCGCCGCTCTGGCATAAAGCTGACATCGTGCAACAGGCCGATGGTGTTGATCACCACAGTGGGAAGCGGATCGGTGTCGTAGAGGGTAAACAGGGCGTCGAACGAGATGGCGTCCACCTCTTGCAGCGGGAAGAAGGCCCCCATCTCGATCCCTTTTGGATAGGTGCGCCCGGCAAGCAGGAAGGACTCCCCCCTTGCCATCAGCTCTCTTGCCAGCGCCGAGCCCAGCGCACCACTTCCGAGGATCAAGTAGCTCATCGCCCATTCCATGGAGAGTTATCTTGCTTAGAGCGTATCAGAATAATCACCCGGCCGTGACACGACCAAAGGGTAATATGCCCCTCATCACGCTTCCCCCAGATGGCGACCAAACTCCCGCGCCAGCGCCAAGTCGAGAAAACCGTCCGCTTTCTTGTGGGTGCGCAAAAACTGGTAATAGGCGAGCAGGGTGACCAGTGCCTCCTCATCGAGCAGCCCCACCCCGGGTTGCTGCTCGCCCAGCAGTAGCTGCGCCGCTGCCAGCGCCTCCCTGTCTACCACTTCCGCCTGACGGTAGAGATAACCGCAGCCGGTTGCCAGCCACTCCAGCGAGCAGTTGGCCCCCATGGCGATCTGGTTGGCCCGCGCCAGGCCAGGCTCGGCCCCCTTCAAATATTTGCGGATCAGCGCTTCACTGAGCCCCACCTTGCGGGCAAACGCGCTCACGCTCATCTCCCCGATCAGGCTCTGCAAGCGCTCGGCAAATCCTTCCATCCAACTCTCTCCCCTACTCTGCGCTCAGAACCAAAGTTCGAATCATGCCACTGCCCATTATTGCTTTGCCAGCCACATGAGGCCAAGATGCCCGCAGTCATCTATGTTGCACATCGTTTTCGCATCGTGTTTTTCAAGGAGTCAACAATGTCTGTATCCCGTGTCGCCCTGCATCCGCAAGGCCCCACCTTCTCTCGCCTCATCATGGGTTACTGGCGCCTGATGGAGTGGCAGCTCTCTCCAGCCGCTCTGCTCGATCTGATGAAATATCATCTGGATCTGGGGGTCACCACCATCGATCACGCCGATATCTATGGTGGCTACCAGTGCGAAGAGGCCTTTGGTCACGCCCTGCGCCTCGAGCCTTCCCTGCGCAGCCGGATGGAGATCGTCACCAAGTGCGGTATCGCCCTCACCGCCAAGCCGGAGCATGCTCTCAACCACTACAACACCGGCAAGGACCATATCATCGCCAGCGCCGAGGCCTCGCTGCGCAAGCTCGGCACCGACCATCTGGACCTGCTGCTGATCCACCGCCCGGATCCCCTGATGAACGCAGATGAAGTGGCCGACTCCTTTATCACCCTGAAACAGGCGGGCAAGATCAAGCACGCCGGGGTATCCAACTTCACCGCCCGCCAGTTCGAGCTACTGCAATCGCGCCTCCCCTTCCCGTTGGTCACCAACCAGCTGGAGATCTCGCCGCTTCATCAGGAAGGGACCCTCGATGGTACCCTGGATCAGTGCCAGCAGCTTGGCATCATGCCGATGGCCTGGTCATGTCTCGGCGGCGGCCGACTGTTCAGCGATGAGGCCTATGCCCCGCTGCGTGCCGAACTGGAGCAGATCCGTCAGGAAGTGGGCGCCCAGACTATCGAGCAGGTGGTCTACGCCTGGGTAATGATGCTGCCAAGCCAGCCGCTGCCATTGATTGGCTCCGGCAAACGGGAGCGGATTGCTGCCGCCGTGGCCGCCGAATCCATCGCCCTCAATCGCCAGCAGTGGTTCCGCATCCGCAAGGCGGCGCTCGGTTACGACGTCCCCTGATAACAGCAAAACGTCCAGAAACAAAAACGGCATNGAGGTACCTTAGCGGTGGCGCTGTTGCGGGCGACCACGGGGAGCATCTGTCTTCGGTTTGGCCTGGTTGACGGTGATGGTACGGCCACCGACTTCTGTGCCATGCAGACCAGCGATGGCCTTCTCGGCATCACCATTGACTGGCATTTCAATAAAACCAAACCCCTTTGACTGGCCGGTATCGCGGTCGATGATGATATCAACCTTGTCGACCTGTCCAAACTGGCTGAACAGGGTTTTCAGTTCGTCGGCCGTCATCCGGTACGACAGATTTCCTACGTAAATCTTCATGCCATCCACTCTCGATTCAAGGTGCCTTCTCTATGCAATTCCCAGCATAACGGTAAGGGCACAACCCCTATGCCGGACCTGCCATGGCTTCATGCCGTGGCCTTCTCCACACTGTCGTCAAGTGATTGATCTCTTGGGTTAACAGTGCAGACAAGATCAATTCGAGTCACTGGCAGTATCTGAGCTTTGCCGGGAATTGTCGAGAAAATAGTCGACTCAGGCCGATTGCAGATCTGACAACCGTTGCGCCAGCATCCGGCGACCGTGCCAGGCCCGTTTAAAGCCGAAGCGATAGACAGACGGGCTCACCAGATGGAGCTCCCCCGCCTTGAGATCCAGCAAGGCCATGGCCGCCGCCAGCTCCTCTTCACTCAGCTGCAGATCGAGGCTGAAGTCGAGCCACTGGCCGTCGTGACCCACTCGCCTCTCTCGTTCGAGCGCCACCAGCTGGTTGCGGGGCAGCGCCAGCGCCTCATCCTTGTTGCCATTGAGCAGATAGATATGCTGTTCATCCCACCCCAGCTCCGCCAGGCGCCAGGGCTGCCAGCTGCGGGGCAGCGACACCATGATCCCGGTGATGCCACCAAAGACCACACCTACCCAGTTGAGCAGCGCCATGGCGCCCCAGCCATCCCACAAGGAGGCCGCCACCACGCCCCAACTCACCAGCAACAACAGAAAAATGACGCAGCGATAGCGCACCGCTGGTGGCATCAACAGCTGCACCTGCGAACCGGCAAGCAAGGATGTAATACGCATGAAAAGCTCCTGTCATCACGAAATGGCGCCATTGTGAATAGGCATCAGGATGCTGACAAGGGGGTTTTCTTTGTCATCCCCCTATAAAATCAATACCATGGCGTAAATGATTCTCAGTGGAACCCGCTTCTTGACCAGCTCGCAACCCTGTGTGCGCTTTTGTGGCGTCGACAAATTCTATGGCGACTTTCAGGCTCTTCATCACATCGATCTCACCATTGAACGAGGAGAGAAGTGGGTCATCTGTGGCCCGTCAGGCTCGGGAAAATCGACCCTGATCCGCACCATCAACGGGCTGGAGGGGATCGATGGCGGCCAGCTATTCCTGTTTGGCGAGCCGGTAACCCCCGCCTACTTGCGTCGCCTGCAAGGCCGGGTCGGCATGGTGTTTCAGCAGTTCAACCTCTTCCCCCATATGACGGTGCTGGAAAACCTGATGGTAGCGCCGGTGCATACCCTGGGGTTGCGCCCTCAGGAGGCCAAAGCCCGGGCGCTCGGGCTGCTCGAGCGGGTGCGCATTCAGGCACAGGCCGACAAGTACCCCCACCAGCTCTCCGGCGGCCAGCAGCAGCGGGTCGCCATCGCCCGCTCCCTCTGCATGCAACCCGAGCTGATGCTGTTTGACGAGCCCACCTCAGCCCTCGACCCCGAGATGATCCGCGAAGTGCTCGATGTGATCCGCGAGCTGGCTGACGAGGGGATGACCCTGATCTGCGTCACCCACGAGATGGGCTTTGCCCGTCAGGTGGCGGATCGGGTGCTCTTTATGGACGAGGGCAAGATCATCGAGTCGGCCCCGCCCGCCCAGCTGTTCAACGCCCCCCAACACCCGCGCACCCGGACCTTCCTCGAACAGGTGCTCAGCTATCATGGCTAGGCTCAATCGCCCCCGCCTGCTCGGCTGGTTGTCAGGCACTGTGATGCTCTCTGCGCTACTGGGCTGGGCGCTCTATAGCGGCGCTCGCCAGATGGGCTATGAGTGGCAGTGGCCACGGGTGTTGCCCTTTCTCGGCGAATGGGATGAGGGAACTTTTTATGCCGGCCCCTTGCTAAACGGCCTGCTGGTCACTTTGCAGGTGGCGCTGCTCAGTCTGTTGGGCACGATGGCGGTCGGTCTGTGCGTGGTTAGCCTGCGGCTGCTCCCCTCCAGGCTCGGCCCCTGGCTCGCCATCGCCTATCTGGCGCTGGTGCGCACCACGCCCCAGTTGGTGCAGCTCTATATTCTCTATTTCTTGCTGGGCCCCATGCTGGGATTGGCCCCCCTTGCCTGCGCCGTGTTGAGCCTCTCCCTCTATCAGGGGGCCTTCACCGCCGAAGTGCTGCGTGCAGGTGTACAGGCCATTCCCAAAGGACAGTGGGAGGCAGCCCAGTCGCTTGGCTTGTCACGGGCCATCACCCTGCGCAAGGTGATCCTGCCCCAGCTGGTGCGCATCACCTTGCCGCCGCTGACCAACGAGCTGGTCTCCCTTATCAAACATTCGGCGCTGGTGAGTGTGATCGCCATCTTCGATCTGACCAACGAAGGGCGTACTCTGGTTGCCGATACGTTTCTGACCTTTGAGGTGTGGTTTACCGTAGCTGCCCTCTATTTGCTGTTAACCCTGACGCTGTCAGCCTGTTCGCGGGCGCTGGCCCGTCACCTGAATCCGGATCAACAAGGACGCTAACCATGAATCTGTCATTCAAGACCATCCTGTCGGGCGCTTCCCTGCTACTGACAAGCCTGCTCACTCCGGCACTGGCACAAACTGCCCCCTCCGACACCCAGGCACAGATCGAGCAGAGCGGTACCCTGCGGGTCGGCATGTCCACCTTCGCCCCCTGGGCGATGCGCGACAAGCAGGGGGCCCTGATCGGTTTCGAGATTGACGTGGCCCGTCGCCTCGCCACAGATAACGGCTGGCAGGTAGAGTTCGTGCCGACCGCCTGGGATGGCATCATCCCCTCCCTGTTGGCGAAAAAATATGACGTCATCATCGGCGGCCTCACCATCACCCCCGAGCGGGAGAAGAGCGTGCGCTTCACCCAGGCCTACTCCCATTCGGGGGTGCAGCTGGCCGCCTCCAGCACCCTGGCCAAAGAGAAGAAAACCGTGGCGGACTTCAACCAGCGCGGGGTGATCCTGGCGGTACGTCGTGGCGCCTCACCGGTACAGGTGGCAAAAGAACACTTCCCCAAGGCTACCCTGCGCCAGTTTGATGACGAGTCACAGGTATTTCAGGAGGTGCTGAACGGCCGCGCCCACGGCGCCCTCTCCTCTTCCCCGAAACCCGAGCAAGAGGCGCTGCGCCACCCGGATGCCCTCTTTATGCCGTTTGCCAAACCGCTGGCAGAAGGGAGTGAAGGGTTTGCCCTGCGCAAGGGGGATGATGCCCTGGCTGAGCAGTTCAACGAGTGGATCGCCGCACGTCAGGCCGATGGCTGGCTCAAGGCGCGCCATGACTACTGGTTCAAGTCACTGGCCTGGGAAGCGCAGGTCGCCAACCCCTGATGCTGATTGCTCTAAAAGAGACCATCCGGCGCATCGTCCGTGGGGCATGTCGGAACATCAACTGGCTGGATGGGGCGATCGTCCTTATCCTGCTGCTGGCTGGCCTCTGGCTGGCCAGCCGCTTGCACATCGGGGTAGCCTATCAATGGCGCTGGCATGAGGCCTTCGATCTGCTGTTCACCCCTGGCCCTCACGGCGAGTTGCCCTACTTTTTCAGCGGTCTGCTCACCACCTTGCGCATCGCCCTGCTCGGCATGGTGCTGGCGCTGCTGCTCGGCACTGCGCTGGGGGTAGCCGCCTTCAGCCGCCGCCCCTGGCTGGTGATGCCCGCGACCCTGTTTATCCAGCTGATCCGCAATCTGCCGCCGCTGGTCTTTATCTTCATCTTCTACTTCTTTATCGCCAACCAGCTGCTGCCTGCGAGCGGCCTCTCCCGCTGGCTCGGCACCGTATCGCTCTCCCCGTGGCAAGAGGCGCTGTTTGGCCCACCTGCCCGCTGGGAGAACCTCATCTCAGGCACCCTCTGCGTTGGCATGATCAGCGCCGCCTTCGTCGCCGAGATCGTCCGCGCCGGGCTGGCCGCCATCCCCCGCGGCCAGTGGGAGGCGGCACAGAGCCTCGGACTCTCCCCCTGGGTGCGGCTGCGCCATGTGATCCTGCCGCAGGCCATGCTGCTGATGTTGCCCCCCCTCACCGGCCAGCTCATTGCGCTGGTGAAGGATACCGCCATCGTTTCCCTTATCTCGGTGCAGGAGCTTACCTTCGTCGGCACCGAGATGGCCAACTCCAGCGGGCTGGTCTACGAGATCTGGCTGCTGGTGGCCGCAGCCTATTTATTTATATGTTTGAGTCTGTTCGTATTGCTGAGCCGACTCGAAACAAGACAAGGAGCACGCACATGCTGACGTCCCTGTTGATGGCGACCGTATTGCAAGCGGAAGCTATCGGCGGTTATGCCGCCGGTTGCCTGAAAAACGGCGTATCCCTTCCCCTCGAAGGGCCTGGTTATCAGGTGATCCGCACCAAGCGGCTGCGCTACTACGGCCACCCCGACCTTATCCACTATCTGCAAGCGCTGGCCAACCAGACCCGCATGGCCGGGCTGCCGGACCTCTATATCGCCGATCTGGCGATGGCCCGGGGCGGCCCCTTTACCTCCGGCCATCGTAGCCATCAGACCGGACTTGATGCCGATATCTGGTTTCGCATGGCCAACCGCCCCATCAGCAAATGGGAGCAGGATGCCCCCAAGGAGTGGGCACTGATCGACGAACCCAGCTACAAGATGTTGCCGGGTCGCTTTGGCCCCCAGCAGCTCACCCTGCTGCGGCTGGCGGCTAGCAAGCCCGAGGTGGCCCGCATCTTTGTCAATCCGGTGATCAAATCCGCGGTCTGCCAGCAGGCTGGTAGCGAGCCTTGGGTCGCCAAACTGCGCCCCTGGGTGGGCCACTTCAGCCACTTCCATGTGCGGCTGCGCTGCCCGGTGGGTAGCCCGGATTGTGAACCCCAGGCTCCCATTCCGCCCGGCAATGGCTGTGGGGAAGAGCTGGCATTCTGGCTAAAAGACAAGCCCCAGTTGCCCAAGGTCTCCGGCATCAACAAGCGACCTGAGCTACCTGCGCGTTGTGGCAACTGACCCCAAGCTGGTATGGTGGTGCACGCTTGGTCGTACACCATCCATGGCGCACTATCGACTCGAAATACCAAAGGAGAACAACAAGATGGCCACATCACTCTGGCGCAGAACCACGCAGAGCCTGTTGACCCTGACCCTGCTGCTCGGCCTGACCGGCTGCGGCATGAACAACATTCCGACCCTGGATGAGCAGGTTAAAGCAAGCTGGGGGCAGGTGGAGAACCAGTATCAACGCCGTGCCGATCTCATCCCCAATCTGGTGGCAACCGTCAAGGGCTACGCCAGCCATGAGCAGGAGACCCTAAAGGCGGTCACCGATGCCCGTGCCCGGGTCGGCAGCGTGCAGGTGAGCGATCCTGCCCAGCTCAAGGAGTTTGAAGCGGCACAGAACCAGCTCTCCAGCGCCCTCTCCCGCCTGATGGTAGTGGTAGAACGCTACCCCGAGCTGAAAGCGGATCAGCAGTTCCTTGCCCTGCAGGCCCAGCTGGAAGGAACCGAGAATCGCATCTCGGTGGCACGCCGCGACTATATCGAGGCGGTACGCCAGTTCAATACCGAGATCCGCACCTTCCCCGGCGTCATCTGGTCCAAGTTGCTCTACTCGGATCTGGAGGCCAAACCCAGTTTCAGTGCCAAACCCGGTGCCGATGAGGCGCTCAAGGTCAGCTTCCAATGAAGATGATGCTGCGCTGGTTTCTTCCCTGTCTGCTGCTCTGGGCCAGTGCCCTGCAAGCGGCGCCGGACTTCCCGACGCTGAGCGGACGGGTGGTGGATGAAGCCAGTCTGATGTCCCGCAAACAGGCCCATCAACTGACCCAACAGCTGGCCGCCTTTGAAAAGCGCAGCGGTATCCAGCTGGTGGTGGTCTCCGTCGACAGCCTCGATGGGGAGACTATCGAGGAGTACGGCTACCAGCTCGGTCGCCACTGGGGGATCGGCCAGAAAGGCAAGAACAATGGCGTGCTGTTGCTGATCGCCCAGGATGAGCGCAAGGTTCGCATCGAGGTAGGCTATGGATTGGAAGGCGCCCTGCCCGACGCCATCGCCGCCAACATCATCCATGGCCGCATCCTGCCCGCCTTCAAGCGCGGCGATATGGTGGCCGGGATCATGGCGGGCAGCCAGAGCATCATGAAGGCTCTCGCCGGAGAATATCAGCCGGTCGAGCAGCCAAAGAGTGACAACGGTGGCGGCCCCTGGCTGTTTATTCTGGTGGTGATTGCGATGATCGTACTCCACAACCTGCGCGGGGGGGGTGGCGGTGGGCCGGGAGGACGACGTCGGTCGGCCTACATGGCTGGTGGATTGGGTGCCGGCTCCTTTGGTGGTCGCTCCGGCGGCGGATTCAGCGGTGGCGGCGGCAGTTTTGGCGGCGGCGGAGCCTCCGGTGGCTGGTAACAGGAGTAAAGAGACAAATCATGATTTCTAAACAGTTCTTCCACACGCTTCAGGCAAAGGTGCGCGAAGCGGAGCTAGAGACTGATGCTGAACTGGTCACCGTGCTGGCCCCGGCCAGCGATGGCTATCGCTACATTCCCACCCTCTGGGCGGCGCTGCTGGCGATGCTCACCCCGCTGCTGGTGTTCCAGCTCGGCTTCTGGCTCGGCTGGTACGAAATCCTGCTGGTGCAGTGGTCGGTCTGGCTGCTGCTGAGCCTGCTGTTCCACTGGACCCCCATCAAGATGCGGCTCATCCCGAAGAAGGTTCGCCAGCACCGGGCGGCCCTGATGGCTCGCCTGCAATTTGTCGAGCAAGGGCTGCACCGTACCCGCGACCGGCTCGGGGTGCTGATCTTCGTCTCGGCCGCCGAGCACTATGTAGAAATACTGGTGGATGACGGCATCGCCCAACATATCGACAACGGCCAGTGGCAGGAGATCATCGACGACTTCGTGGCGCGAGTGCGCAACAAGGAGATCGAACAGGGTTTTCTGGAGTGCGTAGAGCGCGTTAGCGCCATTCTGACCGATGCCTTCCCGGCCACCCGGGATCAAAACGAGTTACCGGACAGTCTGATCATCCTCGACAAGCCATGATCCGGTTTAAAAAACCGGCATTCTGCACAAGGGTTAGGCATTCGGAAAAGATTATGAAAAATAAGGGGAAAAGAGGTTGACCCACACAGCCCTTTCCCCTAAATTACGCCCCGTTCCAGCGCAACAGCGCAGCGAACGAAAATTTGGTGAGGTGTCCGAGTGGCTGAAGGAGCACGCCTGGAAAGTGTGTATACGGCAACGTATCGAGGGTTCGAATCCCTCCCTCACCGCCAAATGAAAACCCCAAGCGATTGATTCACTTGGGTTTTTTCTTTATCTGTAATTTTTGGTGTGCCTTTCAGTATGCCATTGTGCTTTGGTTGGTACGGAACCATCTTGTATCTCATCGGACAATCTCATTGACGAATACGGGTTGTTGTCGAGGGCTTCTGCCCTTCAGGATACCTATCACTATCGAGAATAAATACATACGCCCACTGCCAGCGTAGCTTGATGAATGTTATCTCTTCGGCTTGATATCTGCAGGAGGAGACATTTTCTCCCATTGTAAAGATGACAAGGCTGGGTGCATGGTTTTGAGGTGTTCAAGGTTAGTCTGTATTGTGGTTTTGAGAGTATTGAGATCCGCTTGTGCTACTTCCGTATGTGTTGCAAGGACAGCGATGGTTCCTACAGTGTTGATTGTATTATCACGCAACCTGTAGGTTGCCGCAGGGATTACTTGCTTATTGTAAAAGGGATTATGGGCTAAAAATTCACTGGCCTCTTTCCCTTCTATTGGCACCAGGTTAGCATTACACTTACCAATCGCTTCGCGGATCACTTGGTTTGGATGAGCTGCCACGATAAAAAAGGCGTCGATCTTGCCGCTACATAGTGCATCGCTCCGTTCTGCTGCCTTATATCCTGTTAGGGTTGAAAAGTCCTTGTTACTCCAGTTTAAGCTATGAAATAGCGCGCTCACCGTATCCCTATCACCAGAGCCAGGGTTGCCGATGTCAATACGCTTCCCTTTAATATCGCTGAGGGTAAAAATTTCGCTATCAGCAGAAACAACCAGATTTAATGGTTCTGCATACAACGAGAGAACTGGATAAACAGTCGGAACAGGGGCTGATGAAAAGTCTCCTCCTCCCGACATTGCTTGTTGTAGCACGCTGGATTGCACCACCGCCAGTTCCAACTCTTTTTTTGACAATAGCTGGATGTTTTCTACGGAGCCCCCTGTGCTCTCAACGGCACACTTTTGATCAGTATGGGTACTGTTTACAAGTTGGCAAATTGCCCCACCAACTGGGTAGTAAACACCTGTGACACTCCCAGTTCCAATCGTCATTTGAATGGACGCTGACTTCGCGATTGTCCCCGGCGATATACACCCGAACATCATACCGATCATGGAGTAGGCCATCTGTTTATACATTTACGCACCATTTACTGTTTTTCATGGAGTTGGCTATGATTGAAGCATTAGATACGAAATAAGCAAGTTGGAGATGTGCATGTCATTTGCCAAAGTCTTAAATTTAATCATTTTTGTGCTTTTTTTGATAGGTGGGACTTTACTTGTTACGCTTGAAGTGAACACTGTGCGTCGCTCTATCCTCGACCAGATGCAGGCAAACTTGGAAACGTCAACTACTGCGCTAGGTCTGGTGTTGCAAGGGACACTGCTTAATGGTGATAAAGTACTATCAGAAACCATCATCAATGCCATGTTTGATGGTGGTTTTGTGAACTCAGCTACCTTGGTCGATCCTGACGGAAAAGTGTTATTCCAACGGGAGTTCACTACCGCTCAACAAAATGTTCCATCATGGTTTCAGAGCATCGTGGATATGCCAGCGGTTACCCATGAACAAGAAATGACTGATGGATGGAATATTTTGGGTACAATCCATCTCCAGGGTCATACAGGTTATGCGTATCAACATTTATGGCAAGCGTTGCGCACAGCGGTCGCGTTATTATTGCTTGGATTAATCGTCATGATGTTAACCATACAGTTTTGTTGTCATCGCCTCCTGGCCCCCTTAAGACGTGTTTCTGATGAATTGGACTTGGTCAGCCAATTTCGAGGTGGAAAGTCTCTGACTATACCTTGGTTGTCAGAAGTAAAAACAGTGGTGACGTCGGTAAATCATCTACTCTCTGTGCGTCAACGTGACCTGAATCAACAACGACTCAAAGTACAGCAACTTGCAAACCAGTTTCCACAGCCACCTAACAGCTCAGACATTGATGGAAATGAACATGTTGAGTTTATGTCTTGCCAAGGGGATATATTATTATATCAAGCATGGCAGCCTGTGCTGAATGAGCATGGGATATTGATTTCAGACAAACTCAGCACCCCATTCAAAAATGGGACTAGTAGTACATCTGAAGGACTTCGGCTGCCAATGACACTATTGGAAAGCCCTGATTGGGAGAATATCAAAGATACGCTCAGTGCTCATAAAGGAAAAATATTAGATTGGCACTACAGTCAACCTACGGAGACTATGTTGCTACATCTTAAAGAATTGCAGCAATCTGGTTTTGACTTGGCATTCAACTCATTGCCAATGCATAAAGAGGCCATCGCACTGTTCGAATTACACCCACGATTTATATTTACACATGTTCATGACGCCCCACTTTTTTGGTTGATGACAGCTCATTGTTGTCATGCTTACGGTATTACTTTGATGTGTGAAAATGGGCTCAATGTAACGATAGATAAAATACGCAACTGGGGTATAGATGGTTATAAAAAAGGAGATATAAGTGAATAAATTAATATGGTTATCCATCTTTTTATTGAGTTCATCGCAAAGTTTTGCGTCTGAGAGAATTTATCTTGGTACTGGTAACATCAACGGTATTTACTACCAGATTGGCGGCGAGCTTTGTCGTTTAGCGACCAACTCTAGCCTTAATTATCGCTGTGCTGTCGTACCTAGTTCTGGTTCTATTGACAATTTAGCCTTACTGGATGCAAAACAAATTAATTTTGCAATGGTGCAATCAGACTGGGCATTCCAAGCGAGGAATGGACTTGGTTTTTTCTCTGGTAAGCCCAGTCACGGTTTGCGTGCATTATTTGCTACGCATGCAGAACCCTTCACTCTGGTTGTCAGAGCTGACTCTCAGTTACATTCTATTGAGGATATAAAGGGGAAAAAAGTCAACTTTGGCCAGGTCGATTCAGGGGCAAGACAAACAGCGATGACATTACTTAATAAAATAGACATTAATATTAGAGACGTTCAGGAGGTTGATGTTACATACCCTGGTGATGCCTTATGTAAAGGTGATGTTGATGTTTTTGCTATGGTCAGTGGCCATCCGAATAAAACACTTGTGGATACAGCAAAACAGTGCGCCTTTAGATTTTTGCCAATAGAGGGGGCTGTACTTTCAGCGATATTGACTAACTCACCATATTATCAAAAAAGTCAGATCCCGCCACGACTCTATCCCGGCAATGTAAAGCCAGTCCCCACGTTTGCGGTGGCAGCAATATTAGTGACTTCAGCCAACACATCCAATGAACAAGCCTATGCTATAACTAAAGGTATGCTGAATGAACAAACAAACTTCAATAAACAGACCTTTGCATATGCAAATTTATTTCGATTAAACCGACATAGAACAGGAAAAGTGTTGCCCATAGAGCAACACCCCGGTGCAGTACGCTATTTTGATGAGTTAAAGCAGTCCGATAAACTATAAAGCCCGACGAGGTGAACGAAGATGTTCAGTTGAGAATCGAGTTTGTAATGCTTGCCATTGGGCAAGGCGGTCTGCCGACCCTGCTAATGTCCCTTCTCGTCGTGACTTCATTATCCATAAGCTTTTGGCATCAAAGCTGTATACAGGGAGGAGGTCGGTTCGTTGAGAGCCTGGATAGATGCTCGCCTTAATATTATCAAGCACAAGTGGGTCAGATTTTGGTGTTGCATAGTACAAAACGACCATATGAAATTGATTATATTTTATCGCCTTGACATAGGCCATCCTCAATTTTGATTCGGATACACCGAGTTCCATCAAGGTGTAATATTTGGCAATACTGTAATCTTCACAGTCACCGCCACGTGCGCCAATAAATTCTAATGGGTTTGCCCAATAATCTTTTTCACCCCATAGCACGGCGTCTTCACTGTATGTCAGATTGTTGAAAAAGTTATTCACTAACGTGAGTTTTTGCTGATCACCCGTTCCAGCTCTTGGAGCCATGAGTTGGGAAAGGGCTTTGGCACGACCCACGGAACGACTGCCATACACTTCAGTCATCTTGCGTTCAAGTTCGGGTTTAGTTAAGTACTCAGACATTTTTGAGGCATGAACAGGCAAGGTAGGCAAGGTAATGAAGGATGCAGCTATAACAAGGTGGAAGATTTTCATGGTCATCGTACTCCTTGATGAACTTGATGCTCGAGCCTTGATCATAGTCCATTGTAACGCGATAAAAATATCGGTTTAGTCCGCCTATGTTACAAACTAGTTAACCTCGTTTCTATCTGAGGTGTCAGTGCAAGCAACATTGCTTGTACTTCTTGCCGCTGCCACAGGGGCACGACTCGTTGCGGCCAATCTTGATGGGGGCCACAACGGGTTGAGCACGCACTGGTCGCTGGCTACGTTGTGCCAGAAAGTAGGCATGCAGGATACAAGCGGCAAAGCGGGCCTTGGTGGCTTGCTCTTGCAGATGCTCATTGCTGAGCGCTTCCAGCGATGTAGGCATCTTCTCCAGCGGTTCAGCTATCATCGCCAGTGCAGCAGCTTCAGGAGCGGGCAGTGTGGACCAAGGGGCCAGTTCAATGCCCTCCAGGTAACCACTACACCAATCGAGGATCAGCGGGACCCACTCACCGTGTCGTTCAAACTCCGGCGCGACCGGGAAATAGTCTTCAGGCGAATAGGTAAGAGTGGTCGCAATGTCGTTGCTGTGGCACATCACCAGATCGATAAAGCGCTCCAGCTCGGCCTTGCTTTCCCACTCTGGTTGATCCTGCTCACCACCCCAGATCGCGTGGAGCCAGGTACTCGGCATGATGAGATGGGGGCCAGAGACCACCGCAGTTAAAAAGCCATCGAGCATCGACATAGAGGCAATGCTGTTTTCACTGCCGTAGCGCTCTAGCAGCGCTTCCAGCTCATCGAATTCTTCATCACTCAAAATCTCAAAAGATGGCATCATTGGGTTACCTTGATAGTGGTCGCCCGCCCTCATTCGCCACGTTGGTATTCATGAGCGTTGGAGGGCTGAGCGACGAGTCTGAATTTCAGCTATTCCTTTCCTGCTGGCACTGTCACTACTGGGTAGGATTCGATATAGCTTTCCCCTAAAGCGCCATGATAAATGACTTGGTGTGCATCAAAATCAACGTCATATCTGATAACACCGGCAAGCCAGGTTGCGTTCAGGAACTCAGGAAATGAAGACTCTCCCGCTTGGTCTGTTCGTAATGCAGCAATTAACGCAGCCTTATCAAAAGCAGGTACGTCAACAGTACCGGTTACCAAGGGCGTACCTTGCACCATTACAGCACCCAGTTTGGTGATGTAGAGACTTTGGCACGAAGGCAAATGCCATACATTGCGTATGACCCCTGCTTCTTTCAGGTATTGTGCGAGATAAGGGAAGCCACCGACCTGTGGGCGATTTTCCATCGCTTTTCCCATTGCTTGCTGTAATACATCAATAGCATTGCTCATTCATCGTTCCTTTCTTTGTCAAACGGTAATTAAATCTCACCACCCACGCCCTTGAACTTCTCAACCAAGGCGACAATTTTCTGAAATACGCTGTGCTTTTTAGTTTTGTATTGCGGATTGAGTGGGCTCATTTTTGGCAGTGTCTCATTTAAGGCTGTACCATTTTCGCTGGCATACTCTCGTTTCAGTGATGCGGCGATATAGCGCCTTGCTTGTGCCTCATTCAAATTTTCACCGCTGATAAGTTCTGCCACTTCTCGCTGCAGCTCCGCTTGGGCAAACTTGAAAAACTCATCAATGATGCTGGCCTTGTCGGTGATGTCATCCAGATTGGTTCGGTTAATAAAATCCACGATCAGGCTTTCTTTGGCACGGTTACCCACACTTGCCCGGATCAAACGACGGACTTCGTCGATCAGCTCTGCTTTGCTCTTATTCTTTTTGTTGTGTTCGAAAATCAGCGTCAGAATGTAATCAAGATTGATCTCTTGCGACTTCAGGAGGTCAATCTCAAACACCACATCATCCCAATCAATCGAAGATTTTTCCTGCTGAGTAGCAGCCTTCTCGCGACGTAGCCAATCGCGAATATCGTTATAAGTTGAACGGTAATCCTGGATCTTGCGCTCAGTTGGCAGTCTGATGGCTTGCATTGCGGCCAACTCATCATCGCTTAAATAGTGCTCGGCTTTAAACGTCTCGACCGCGTCGGGGTCGCTCATATCGACATGTTGCAGTGCTTTCAGGCTGGCAAATTCATCGTAATTTTGCAGCACATGCTCTACGCGCAGATACTCACCAAAGAGCTTGGCGAACTCTTTTTTGTCCTTCTCCAAAATAATCTCATCGGGGTTGGAGAAGCGCTGTTCCAGCTCTGCAACGACATCCATAAAACCACGACGGGCTTGCCCGGTGAGGAGGTCAGTAAAGCCTGCCATGTATTCCTGGTAGCTTTTTTCCAGAACAACATTCTTGGTATTTTTATCCCCAAACAGGGTAATGGCATCGATAGTTGCCTGTTCCAGATCGCGGAAGGTGACGATATTGCCAAAGGTTTTGGTGGCGTCATATATACGATTGGTGCGTGAATAGGCTTGGAGCAGGCCGTGATAACGCAGGTTCTTATCAACAAACAAGGTATTGAGTGCTGGGGCATCAAAACCGGTCAGGAACATCCCCACCACAATCAGCAGATCGATTTCCTTGGCCTTCACGCGCTTTGCCAAATCACGGTAGTAGTTTTGGAACCCGTTACTATCGACGCTGAAGCTAGTTTTAAAGAAAGCGTTATAGTCTGAGATGGCAGCGTTTAGAAACTCTTTGGCGCTGCTGTTCATGGCCGAGACATCGAAGCTCTCGTCCTGAATATCACCAATCGCGTCCTGCTCTTCATTCGCCGCGAAGGAGAAAATGGTGGCAAGCTTGAGCTGTTTGTCACGGCCCTCTTGCAGCTTGTTCAATGTTTCATAATAGAGCTTGGCGGCTTCTACACTGCTCACGGCAAACATGGCATTGAAACCCTGACTCCCTGCTTGTAAACGATGAGTCTTCTGGCGGTAGTTGTTCAAAATATACTGCGAGATCTCCCGAATACGTTCAGGATGCAACAACGCTTGTTTGTTATCAAACGCATTGAGTTTTCTCTCATCCTGTTCGGTCTCCATTGCTTTAAATTGAGGCCGTACATCGTTGTAATCCACCTTGAACTTGAGCACCTTTTCATCGCGAATCGCGTCAGTGATGACGTATGAGTGCAGCTCACGACCAAAGACACTGGCGGTTGTTTCCGCACCGAGGGCATTTTGTGGAAAGATGGGCGTGCCGGTAAAGCCAAATTGATAAAACTTCTTAAATTTTTTGTTTAGGTTCTTCTGCGCCTCACCAAACTGACTACGATGGCACTCATCGAAAATAAACACCACTTGTTTATTGTAGATAGGCAAGTCACTTTCACTTTTCATCAGATTATTGAGTTTCTGGATGGTCGTAACAATGATCTTGTTATCATCTTTATCCAGATTGCGCTTAAGCCCAGCGGTACTTTCTGAGCCATTTACGCTATCAGGTGAAAATCGCTGGTACTCTCTCATGGTCTGAAAATCGAGGTCTTTTCTATCTACCACGAAAAAGACCTTATCGATAAACTCCAACTCGGTCGCCAGGCGGGCGGCTTTAAAGCTGGTCAGCGTCTTGCCAGACCCTGTGGTATGCCAAATAAAGCCACCACTTTCAGGTTTGCTCCAGTGTTTAGCTTCAAAAGAGCTTTTTATTTTCTGTAAAATGCGCTCAGTCGCGGCGATTTGGTAGGGGCGCATGACCAACAAGGTATCACTGACATCAAACACGGAGTAATGCAGCAGTACATTTAGCAAGGTGTTTTTCTGAAAGAAGGTGGCAGTAAAATCTTTCAGGTCCTTGATTAGAGTGTTATCTGATCTCGCCCAGTTAATGGTGAAGTCAAAGCTGTTTTTATTACGTTTGGTTGTGTTTGAAAAGTAACGAGTGTCAGTGCCATTGGAGATCACAAACAGCTGGAGATACTTGTATAGCGAATGCTCGCTGTTAAAACTCTCTTTACTGTAGCGATGAACTTGGTTAAAAGCTTCGCGAATAGCTATACCACGTTTTTTAAGCTCAATTTGTACCAGCGGTAAGCCATTTACCAAAATGGTGACATCGTAGCGGTTCGCATGACTGCCTGTCTGTTCAAACTGCTTGAGTACCTGCACTTTATTACGAGCAACATTCTTTTTATCAAACAGAGAGATATTCTGAATGCGACCATCATCAAACACAAAATCGTGGATATAGTCATTGTGAAGTTTACGGGTTTTATCGACGATGCTGTCACTGGGTCTATCCAGATAGTTTTCGACAAAGCGTAGCCATTCATTTTCAGTAAACCGTACATTGTTGAGTGTTTGCAGCTGGTCGCGCACGTTGGCCAGCATGGCACCCGCGTTGTTTATATTGGTGGGGCATTCATAGCCCTGACTGATCAAATCTTGAAGCAACTCACGCTCCAGATCGCTTTCACTTTGATAGCCCTCAGCAACTTGGCAAACCTTTGTGTATTTATCAAGGACAATAAAGCGATTTGTCTCGGCAAT
>NZ_JBFODQ010000066.1:0-82119 GCF_040908355.1 Aeromonas sp. R2-2
GCCGGCTGGCCGCCAATCTTGCCCGCCACGGCCTGGGGGGGGGGGATACCGCGCTGGTGCAGCTCCCCAACGTGGCCGAGTTCTATCTGGTGTTCTTCGCCCTGCTCAAGGCCGGCATCGCGCCGGTCAACGCGCTCTTTAGTCACAGCCGGCTGGAGCTCCTCTCTTATGCCGAGCAGATCACTCCGCGCCTCTTTATCGGCTCGCTGGCCCATCCGCTGTTTACGAGCAAGGAGCGCGAGAGCGAGCTGCTGACAACCATAGGCGCCGAGCTGGTGCTGCTGGATGGCGATGGTGGGGAGCTGGGGCTGACACGCTGGTTCGGAGAGGGGGATGAGGGGGTCACCCCATCCGTCTCCTTTGCCCCGACCCCGGCGGACGAGGTGGCCTTCTTCCAGCTCTCCGGCGGCAGCACCGGCACCCCCAAGCTCATCCCCCGCACCCACGATGATTACCTGTACAGCGTGCGTCGCAGCAATGAAATCTGTGAATTGGGGCCCCACACCCGCTATCTGTGCGCCCTGCCGGCGCCCCACAACTTCCCCCTGAGCTCCCCGGGCGCCCTGGGGGTGTTCGAGGCGGGCGGTACCGTGGTGCTCGCACCCGATCCCAGCCCCATCAGCTGTTTCCCGCTCATCGCCCGCCACCGGGTCAATCTCACCTCGCTGGTGCCGCCGGCGGTCTCGCTCTGGCTGCAGGCAGCGGAAGCGGATCCCACCGCGTGCACCCAACTGGCGAGCCTCGACTTGCTGCAAGTGGGCGGCGCCAAGCTGGGGGAGGCGGTGGCCAGCAAGATTGGGCCGCTGCTCGGCTGCCGGCTGCAGCAGGTGTTCGGCATGGCGGAAGGGCTGGTCAACTACACCCGGCTGGACGACCCCGACGAGAAGGTGATCCATACCCAGGGCCGCCCCATGAGCCCGGACGACGAGGTGCGCATCCTCGATGAGGCGGGCAATCCGGTTGCCCCCGGCGAGCCTGGCGCCCTGCACACCCGCGGCCCCTATACCTTCCGCGGCTATTACCAGAGCCCGGCCCACAACGCCCGGGTGTTCGATAGCGAGGGGTTCTACTGCTCCGGCGATCTGGTGGTACAGGATGACGATGGTTACCTCACCGTAGTGGGGCGACAGAAGGATCAGATCAACCGGGGCGGCGAGAAGATCGCGGCGGAAGAGGTGGAAAACCAGCTGCTGCACCACCCGGCCATCACCCATGCGGCCCTGGTCTCCATGCCCGACAGCGCCATGGGGGAGAAGAGCTGCGCCTTTATCGTCAGCACGGATCCCGCCTTGAAGCCGCTGGCCTTGCGCAAGTTTCTGCGCGAGCGCGGGGTGGCGGACTTCAAGCTGCCCGACCGTTTCGAAACCCTGGACGCCCTGCCCATGACGGCGGTGGGCAAGATTGACAAGCAGGGGCTGCGGGCGCGCATTGCGCACGCCATCACCGCCAACCAGTCCCTGACAACAGCATAAAACTAAAAGGAATCATGACGTTATGGCTATCCCAACCCTGAACAATTACGCCATGCCCAGCCAGTGGAAGGCCAACAAGGTCAACTGGTCTCTGGATCCCAAACGCGCCACCCTGCTGATCCACGACATGCAGGAGTACTTCACCGCCTTCTATGGCGAAAACAGCCCGCTGATCGCGGCGCTCACCGAGCGCCTGGCCGCCGTGCGCAAGCAGTGCAAGGCCCTCGGCATCCCGGTCTTCTACACCGCCCAGCCCAAGGATCAATCCCCTGAAGATCGCGCCCTGCTTAACGACATGTGGGGCCCGGGTCTCAACAAGCGACCCGAGCAGCAGCAGGTGGTGGCAGCGCTGCGCCCGGAGCGTGACGACACTGTGCTGGTCAAGTGGCGCTACAGCGCCTTCCAGCGCTCCGAGCTGGAGCAGATGCTCAAAGCGCTGGGACGGGATCAGCTGATCATCGGTGGTATCTACGGCCATATCGGCTGCATGATGACAGCCTGTGACGCCTTCATGCGCGACATCCAGCCCTT
The DNA here is from genome assembly GCF_040908355.1 of Aeromonas sp. R2-2. Classification (NCBI taxonomy): domain Bacteria; kingdom Pseudomonadati; phylum Pseudomonadota; class Gammaproteobacteria; order Aeromonadales; family Aeromonadaceae; genus Aeromonas; species Aeromonas sp. R2-2. The sequence goes on from NZ_JBFODQ010000066.1 coordinate 2,004, forward strand.
CTTCCTGGCGGACGGGGTGGCGGACTTCTCCCTGGCCGACCACCAGATGGCGCTCGACTATGTGGCAACCCGCTGCGGCAAGGTGATCCGCTGCGAGGAGGTGCTGGCCCTTGCTCCGGCTTCCGCTTCTGCCGCCCAGCCCACCAATCCCTTGCTGACGTATGAGGGGCTCAAGGCGCGGCTGCTGAGTCATATCGACGAGGACGAAGATGAGTTTGACCCCGACGAGAACCTCATCGACTACGGTCTGGATTCGGTACGGATCATGGCCCTGCTCACCGAGTGGCGCGCCGCCGGGGTGGAGCTCGGCTTCGTGGATCTCGCCAAGCTGCCGACCCTCAACGGCTGGTGGCGCCTCATCGAGGCCAGGCTGGCAGCCCAGGCCCTGGAGGTGACCCCATGAACCGCTTCCCCTTGACCATCCCCCAGCAGGGGCTCTGGTCCGGTCATCTGCTCAATGACGACAAGGCGATGTTCAACACCGCCGAGTGCATCGCCTTCGACGGCAAGGTCGAGGCGGCCGTGCTAGTCGCGGCCCTTGCCAAGGCGGTGGGGGAGTGCGAGGCGCTCAAGGGCCACTTCGAAGACGATAAGGAGGCGGTCTGCTTCGTCTCGCATGAGCTGCCCCTGGCCTATGAAGAGGTCGCCCTCGAGCACGATGACGAGACGCTGGCCCGCGCCTGGGCCTGGGCCGATCTGCGCCGCCCGTTCGAGTTGACCCAAGAGGCGCCCTGCCGTTTCGCCCTGCTGCGCGGCCCCGGCCGCGATTACCTCTACAGCTGCGTGCACCACATCGCCCTCGACGGCTTTGGCACCACCTTGCTGTTCCAGCGCATCTCCGAACTGTATGCACAGGGGCTGGCCGGTGAGATGAACTCCCCATCCCCCTTCGGCTCGTTGGCTGAGGTGCTGGCAGAAGAGGCGAGCCGCGAGCAGAGCGGCAAGAACGCCGCCGCCCGCGCCTTCTGGCAGGAGCAGCTGCATGGCTGGCCTGAGGTGAAGTCCTTTGGCGAGACCCGCGCACCGATTGCCGCCGAATTTATCCGCGAGAGCCGTCCGCTGCCGGCGGCGCTGTGGCAATCCCTGACCGGCTTTGCCGACGAGCACAAGCTGGGCTGGCCCGATCTGCTGCTGGCCGGTCTCTCTGCCCAGCTGTCGCTTTCGAACGGCCAGGATAAGACCCTGCTCGGCCTGATGATGATGAACCGCATCGGGTCTGCCTCCCTGACAGTGCCCTGCATGCAGATGAACATCACCCCGTTGGCGCTGGCGCTCGGTGAAGAACTGGATCTGGCGGGGGCGGCCGGCGCCGTGGCCAAGGCCAAGCGCGGCGTGCGCAAGCACCAGCACTACCGCTACGAGCTGCTGCGCCGCGACCTTGGCCTGGTGGGGGGCGACAAGCGATTGTTCGGCCCCCTTGTCAATATCATGCCGTTCGATCACGCCCGCCGCTTTGGGCCGCTCAGTGCCCATATCCTCAACATCAGCGCCGGGCCGGTGGAGGATCTCACCATAGAGGTGCAGGTCGGCGCCGATGGCCAGCCCAGGCTGGATCTGGATGCCAACCCCGGCTGCTACCAGCAGGCCGAGCTGGCGACCATCGTCGATACTTTGTTCTCCCTGCTGGGCCGCTGGCTCGCCGAGCCCGCCCAGACCCTGGGCAGCCTCAAGGCAGATTGGCTGGCCGGGCAGCGGCTGGGAGCCATGATCACGGCTCCGGCTCACGAAGTGATCAAGGTGCGCCCCGTGCTGGACGCGCTCTGCCACTTCGCCGCCCAGACCCCGGACAAGATTGCCTTGATTCAGAGCACGGTGCAGGGAGAGGTTCGCTTCAGCTACGAGGCGCTGCTGGCCAGAGCCGAACAGATGGCGGCCGCCCTGCAGGCCGAAGGCGTCGCCCCCGGCGACAAGGTGGGGGTCATGCTGGCCCGCACCCCCCAGGCCATCTTCGCCCAGCTTGCGGTACTGCTGGCGGGCGCCGTCTACGTGCCGCTCGACCCCGAGCAGCCGCTGGAGCGTCAGGGCCATATTCTGCGGCTGGGGGAGGTCAAGACCCTGATCACCCAGGCCGAGTACCGTCACAAGCTGGCCAGCCTGTTTGAGGGGCGCACGCTGCTGGCGGGGGATCTGGTGAGCGATGATCGGCTCAACCAGCCGGCCGCCGGCCGTGCCGTCGCCTACCTGATGTTCACCTCGGGCTCGACCGGCCTGCCCAAGGGGGTGGCGGTGAGCCACGGCGCGCTGGATCACTTCGCCGCCGCCGCCCGCTGCCGCTATCACCTGGATGAAGAGGCGCGGATGCTGCAATTCGCCCCCTTCAACTTCGACGCCAGCATCGAGGAGGTGTTCGCCACCCTGAGCGCCGGCGCCACCCTGGTGCTGCGCACCGACGCCCTGCTCGAATCCATGCTCGCCTTTGCGGCCGGGGTGGAGCAGATGGGGATCACCCACCTCGACCTGCCCACCGCGTTCTGGAACGAATGGGTGGTGGCGCTGACGGCGGGTCAGGCCCACATTCCTGCCGGGCTTACCACCGTCATCATCGGCGGCGAGGCGGTCTACCCCGAGCAGCTGGCCCAGTGGCAGCGCCAGGGCCGCTCCGATGTGCGCCTGTTCAACACCTACGGCCCCACCGAGACCACAGTGGTGGTGACCACCCAGGAGCTGCAACAGGAAGACCCGAGCCAGGCCCAGTTGCCCATCGGCCTGCCGCTGCCCGGCATGCAGGCGCTCATTCTGGGGGCGGGGGAGCAACCTGCCGAGGAAGGAGAGTTGGTGCTGCTCGGCCCACAACTGGCCAATGGTTACGTGGGCGGTGTGCAAGGGAGCTTTGGCACCCTGCGGGTTGGAGCGGAGCTGATGCCCGTCTATCGCACCGGCGATCGGGGGCGCTTGGTGGCCGGCCGGCTGGTCTACCTCGGTCGGCGCGACAACGAATTCAAGATAAGCGGCTATCGCATCCAGCCCGGCGAGGTGGAGGCCCAGCTGCTGGCCCTGCCGGGGGTGGACGAGGCGTGCGTGCAGGGGGTGAGCATCGGCAGCGTGCGCCGACTGGTGGCCTTCGTGGCGGGGGCGGAGCGCGACAGCCGGGTCATCAAGGCGCAGCTGGCTAGGGTGCTGCCTGCCGCCATGATCCCCACCGACTATCGCCACTATGACCAGCTGCCCCGCACCGGCTCCAACAAGCTGGATCGCAAGGCCCTGCTCGCCGCCTACCAGGCGGGCGGCGAAGCCCTGACCCTGGGCAGCGAAACCGAGAACCGGGTCGGCGCCATCTGGCAGCAGATCCTGGGGCTCGCCACCATGGCGCCGACCGACAACTTCTTCGAACTGGGGGGCCAGTCCCTGCAGACCATCCAGATCATCAACCGGCTCGGCGCCGAGTTCGGGGGGCAGGTCAAGGTCTCCGACGTGTTCGATCATCCGCGCCTCGATGACTTCTGCCGTTTCCTCGACGGCCTGCTTTCCGAGGACGAAGAGAGTGTGGAGATGCTGTGGTGATTGATAAGGAGCAACAAGCAATGGCCTTTGATTTCACTGGCAAGCGGGTCTGGGTGACCGGAGCAGGGCGCGGCATCGGCCGCGAGGTGGCGACGCAGTTCGTGGCAGCCGGCGCAATCGTTGTGGGGCTGGATCTAGCGTTTCCCGAAGCAAACTACCCCTATGCCACCCGGCTGCTCGATATTGGCGACTCGAAGGCGGTCAACGCCTGCTGCGCAGCGCTGCTGGCGGACGGCGGGCTCGATGTGCTGGTGAACGGGGCCGGGGTCTTGCGCCTCGGCCCCACCGACGCCCTGAGCGATGACGACTGGCACGACTGCATGACGGTCAACGCCAGCGGCGTCTTTTATCTGCTGCGGGCCTTAGTGCCCCACTTCAAGGGACAGCAGCGCGGCGCCATCGTCACCATCGGCTCCAACGCCGCCCATGTGCCGCGCATGCAGATGGCGGCCTATTGTGCCTCCAAGGCGGCGGTCACCAGCCTGACCCAGACGGTGGGGCTGGAGCTGGCCCCCTTCGGCGTCCGCGCCAACCTGGTGTCGCCGGGCTCGACGGATACCCCCATGCTGCGCGGCATGCTGCCAAGCGAGGAGGCAATGGCCCGCACCATTGCCGGGTTGCCGGAGCAATTCAAGCTCGGCATCCCCCTGCGCAAGGTAGCCACCCCGGTGGAGATCGCCCATACCGTCCTCTTCCTGGCCTCGGATCTGGCCAGCCACATCACGCTGCAGGATCTGGTTGTCGACGGCGGCGCCACCCTGAGTGCCTGAGGCTTGAGAAACAGATGAACAATATGATTTTGCTGTTAAAACAGCTGGAACGTCAGGGGGTCAAGCTGGCTCTGAACGACAAGGGCCAGCTTATCTCCCAGTCGAGCAAGGAGGCGGTGACGCCGGCCATCGGCGCCACCATCAAGGCTCACAAAGATGAGCTGGTGCGTTGCCTGGCGGCCCGTGTCGCCTTTGAGGCGCCCATCGTCGCCGAGGGGGCCTTGCAGGGGCCGCTCTCATCGTCCCAGAGCGGGCTCTGGTTTATCGAGCAGTACGAGGAGGCCTCCCACCTCTACAATATGCCGGTCTATTTTCGCGTCAAGGGAGAGCTGGACACGGCGGCGCTGGAGTTTGCCTTCGACCACCTGTTTGCCCGCCACCCCAGCATGCGTACCCGCTTCATCAAGGACGAGGCGGGCAGGGGCGCCCAGGAGATCCTGCCCCACGTGTCCTTCAAGCTGCAGATTGAGGACGTGAGCGCAGAGCCCGCTGCCGAGCGGGAGGCCTATGTGGCCCGCCGGGTGCGCGAAGAGATAGGCCGCCCCTTCTCCCTGACCCAGGGGGATCTCAGTCGGGTGCACCTTATTCGGCTGGGCAGCCACGAGCACGTGCTGCTGATCACCCAGCACCACATCATCTCCGACGGCTGGTCGGTCAAGAACATGTTCGCGGATCTCAAGCGCGCCTTTCTTGCCCACCAGAACCGCGAGCCTCTGCAGGTGAGCGAACTGCCGCTCACCTACATCGACTATGCCCGCTGGTTCAACTCGGACCGTTTTCTCGATTATCACGCCGAGTTCAAGCCGTTCTGGGTCGACCGGCTTGGTGGCAGCCCCGAGGTGCACGGCCTGCCGCTCGACAAGCCGCGCCCGGCCCATCAGGACAGCGGCGGCGAGCTGGTCTTCTCCACCATCGACAACACGCTGTGGGAGAGCTTCAAGCGCCTGTGTCAGCGCCACAGCACTTCCAACTTCATCGGTCTGCACGCCCTGTTTGCATTGCTGATGGTGCGCCAGAGCGGCGAGAAGGAGGTGGTGATCGGCACCCCGCTCGCCTATCGCGAGCGTCACGAAATCGAGTCGCTGGTGGGCTTTTTCGTCAATACCCTGGTGCTGCGCACTCAATTCAGCGGCAAGCCCAGCTTTGTCGATTATCTGCAGCAGTGCCGGGAGGAGGATCTGGCGGCCTTCGATCACCAGCTCTACCGCTTCGAGGCGCTGGCCGAGGCCATCGGCGCCGATCGCACCACCGCCATCAACCCCATCTTCCAGATCATGCTGGTCTATCAGGCCAAGGTGGACTTCAACGATCTCATCCCCGGCTGCCAGCTGGTGGAGGAGACCTCGCCGGTGCTGCCGGCCAAGACCGACATATCGGTCAAGGTGACCGAGCTGATGGACTCCGTCAGGGTGGACTGGCTGTTCGCCACCTCCCTGTTCGAGCGAGAGACCATCCAGGCTTATGCCGATCGCCTGCTGCACCTGATGCGCGCCGTGGTGGCGGCCCCCGAGACCGACATCTGGCAGTTGCCGCTGGAGGCGGGCACCGACCAGGCCGCGCTGGCCGCCGAGCTTGCCGACTTGCCGCCGGATTACCCGAGCCGCGACACCCTGCTCTGTCATATCGAGCGGCGCGCTATTCAGTTGTCGGACGCGTTGGCGGTCAGCGACGGCGCGCAATCGTTGACCTATGGCGAGCTGGAGGTGCGTGCCAACCCGCTGGCCCACTGGCTGCAGGCTCAGGGCGTCACCCCGGGCGCCGCCATCGGCATCCAGGCCAGGCGCGATGTGGCCTTCGTCATCGCCCTGCTCGCCTGCTGGAAGGCGGGGGCGGCCTATGTACCGCTCGATCCTGCCTATCCCGCCGAGCGGCTGGCCCATATCCTTGGCGATGCATCCATCAGCCTGGTGCTGGGTGGCGTGCCGGATCCGCGGCTTGGCGAGGCGCTGGCGGGCACGACTGCCGAGTACCACGATCTGCACGGGCTTGCGCTGGACAAGATGCCAACCAGCACGCCCGCACTGCCTCGCGACGCCGCCATGCTGGCCCAGATCATCTACACCTCCGGCAGCACCGGCTTGCCCAAGGGGGTGATGGTGGAGCAGGGCAGCCTGGTCAACCTGATGGCGGATCACGGTGAGCGCATCGCCCTTGATCAGAATGGGGCCATGTTCAACTGCATGTCCCTCTCGTTCGATGCAGGCAACATGACCAGCTTGCTGCCCCTGTATTGCGGCGCGGCCCTGCACTTCGGCGAGCCGGGCGAGGGGGTAATCGGTGCCGCGATCGCTTGCGGTGCCAGCCATATGATTTTGCCGACCGCCTTGCTCGCGAACCTGCTGCCACCGACGGATCTCGGTTCCCTCAAGGCCATCGGCTTTGGCGGCGAGGCGTGCCCGAGCAGCCTGGTGGAGCGCTGGGGGGAGCGGGTGGCGCTGTTCAACATGTACGGCCCGACCGAGTGCACCGTCACCGCGCTCTGCGCGCGGCTCACCCCGGGGGCGTCCATCACCATAGGTCGCCCCGTCAACAACCTGAAGGCGCTGATCCTGGACGAGGCGGGCAACCTCTGCCCGGTGGGGGTCCCCGGCGAGCTCTGCCTGGCGGGGCTGGGGCTGGCCCGCGGCTACCTCAATCTGCCGGCGCGCACTCAGGAGGCCTTTATCGAGCTGGCCTTTGATGCAACGAATGGGGAACGTACCCATCGCCTCTATCGCACCGGCGATCGGGCCTTGCTGCGCCGCGATGGCAACATCCAGTATCTGGGCCGGATAGACGAGCAGATCAAGCTGCGCAGCTATCGCATCGAGCCGGGGGAGATAGAGACCCGGCTTGCCGAATTGTGCCCGGCCATTCGCCAGATCAAGGTGGTGGTGCAGGAGGGGCGCCTGCTCGCTTACGCCTGTTTGCAGGCCGGGGCGAACGAGCCCGACGGCGATGCCCTGCTGCAGCGGGCCGGCGAGTGCCTGCCCGAATACATGGTGCCGGCGCGCCTCTGCTGGCTGCCCGAGATGCCGCTCACCCCCAACGGCAAGCTGGACTTGCGCCGCCTGCCCGCCATCGTCTGGCAGCAGAGCAAGGGCGAGCCGCAAAACGAACTGGAGCAGACCGTACTCGCCATCTGGCAAGGGGTGCTCAAGCAACCGCTCGGGGTGGAGGATGACTTCTTCCGCTTAGGCGGTGACTCCATCCTCAGCATCCAGCTCACCACCCGGCTGCGGGATGCGGGACTGCACTGCAGCGTGAAGGACGTGTTCGAAGCCAAGACGGTGCGCCGCCTCTGCCGCCAGCTCGGCCAGCAGCAGGCAGTCAGCCACAGGAGCGAACAGGGCAGCCTGACTGGCGAGTTCCCGCTCCACCCCATTCAGCACTGGTTCTTCGAGCAGGGCTTTGCCAAGTCCGGTCACTGGAACCAGGGGGTGATCCTGCGCCTGCCGGCTGGGGTGGACGATGAGGACCTGCGCGGCTGGCTGGGTGCCCTGCGCCAGCACCACGATGCCCTGCGCCTCGCGGTGACCCCGACCGGTCAGCGCTACCTGGCCGAACTGCCATTGCCACCGCTGCCGACCCTGGATGCTGCCAATCTCGATGAGGCCGAGCTGCAGGCCCGCCTGACCGAGCTGCAGGGGGATCTCGACCCCGCCAGAGGCCACACCCAGGCCTGGGCCCGCCTGCGCAATATCTCCCTCAAGGGCGAGTGCGAGACGGTGGAGGGGCTCTTCCTCGCCTTCCATCACCTGGTCATCGATGCGGTCTCCTGGCGCATCCTGGCCGAAGATCTGGCCCGGGTGAGCAGGGGCGAGCCGCTGCCCGCCAAGGGGAGCAGCTATCGCCAGTGGGGCGAGGGGCTGGCGGCCTACGCCAAACGGGAAGAGGATCAGCTTGGCTTCTGGCTGGCTCAGGGGGAGGGCTGCCAGGGTCACCTGCTGGAGGTGGCGCGCGCCGCCGATGGCCGCGCCGCCGCCAGCCTGCTGCAGCTGAGTCAGGAGACCACGGCTCGTCTTATCGACACCGCCAACCAGGCTTACTTCACCCGGGTGCCCGACCTACTTCTGGCGGCACTGACCCGTACCCTGAGCGAGCAGGGTTATGGCAGCCGTCACTGCGTGATGCTGGAAGGACACGGCCGTGAGGCCATCGATGCTGAACTCGACGTGAGCCGTACCCTGGGCTGGTTCACCAGCACCTACCCGCTGGCGCTGGCGGATGCCGGGGCGTGGGATGCGCTGGTGTGCGCCACCAAGGAGCAGCTGCGCGCCGTGCCGGACAATGGGGTGGGCTTCAACGCACTGCGGCTGCACCATCCCCGTGGGGCCGAGCTGCCCAAGGCCCTTATCGTCTTCAACTACCTGGGGGTCAGCCATCAGGGCGAGGCCGCTCAGCCTTGGCAGCCTCTGCCGATGGTACCGGGGGCCCCCACGTCCCCTGACAACCTGCCGCGGGAGCTGGTCAGTCTGCACGGTGGCGTGTTTGATGGCCGCCTCACCCTGCGCCAGGTGGGCGCCCTCCACCAGCAGGCGAGCGACGCCCTGATGGTGCGGCTGGCGGACAACCTGGCGGCGCTGGTGGATCACTGCTGCACGGTGAAGGTGCCGCGTCACACCCCGAGCGACTTCCCGGGGCTTGGCCTCTCGCAAGCCGCGCTCGAGCGGGTGCTGAGCGGACGCGAGGTGGAGACCCTGCTGCCCATGACCTCGCTTCAGCAGAGCATGTTCCATCACAGGGCGCTGCTGCCCCGGGATCACGCCTATCACCTGCAGACCGAGTTTGACTATCACCAGCCGCTGGACGTGGCGGTCTACCGTCAGGCCTGGCAGGGGCAGATCGCCCTCTGGCCGGCCCTTCGCAGCGAGCTGGTGCTGGCGGACGGGGTCGCACTGCAGCGCATCCTCAAGCTCGCCGAGTTGCCATTTCACTATGAGGACTTGTCTGAAGTGGGAAATGCAGAGGCACGGGTCCAGGCCTACCGCCAGCAGGATCTGGCCCGCCCGATCCCGCTCGAGCAGGCTCCCCTGCTGCGCCTTACCTGCTTCAAAGTGGCCCCCGATCACCACAAGGTGATCTTCAGCGCCCACCACAGCGTGCTGGATGGCTGGAGCGGCCCTGTGTTGCTGGGTTCCTTGCATCGCGGCTATCAGGCGCTGATGAACGGCCTGTTGCCACAAGCCGAGCCGGATACCACCTGGCTCGAATTTGGCCGCCATATCGCCAGCCAAGCCCGCAGCGCCGACGCCTATTGGCAGGGGCGGGGCGAACTGCTGGCAACGCCCAACGATCTCGCCTGCCTGTTCGGAGTGACGCTGGACGCTAGCTCAAGCGGGCGCCATACCCAGCAGCGACCGGCGGTGTGCGCCACGGCGTTGCTGGCCGAGGTGGCGACCTTGCTCGCGAGCCGTGCCCGCGAGCTTGGCGTGACCGCGGGCCTGTTGGCCCAATATGCCTGGCACCGTCTGCTGGCACGCCGCTCTGGCGATGCCGTCACCTTGGTGGGCAACGTGACCCCAGGCCGGGATTACCCCATCGAGGGGATCACCGCGAGCGTCGGGCTCTATATCAACAGCCTGCCGTTGGCGCTTGAGTGGCGCACCGAGCTGACCCTGGCCGAGCATATCGCCCGGTTGCAGGCCGACCTGATGGCGCTCAACGAGCACGGCATCCAGTCGCTGGCGGCACTGACCAAAGGCCGGTCGCGTCTGTTCCAGAGTCTGTTCGTGTTCGAGAACTACCCCATGCCGGCGGTCCCTGTCGCCCCCGAACCTCACCAGCTGGTGCCGCGCTTTGGCACCGTGGTGGAGAAGGTGGAGCTGCCTCTCTCCCTGGTGGTCAGCAGCCGAGGTGAGACGCTCCAGCTGCGCCTCGAGTTCGATGGCGAGCAGATCCCCGAGGCACGGGCAGAGGCGGTGCTGGCTGACTGGTTGGCCGAGCTCGACTGGCTGGCGCAGGCGGATCTGAGCCAGCCGGCCAGAGTGGCGGTGGTACAGTCCCCGGTGATGCCGCAGGTGGCCGCCACCAGGGCGGAGCCCGGCCTGGCTCTGCCGCCGGCCGAGGCCCGCGAGCTGGTGGCCCTGTGGGAGCGTCTGTGCGGCGTGCTCGGCATCTGGCAGCAGACCCTGTGTGAACTCGGGGTGGATTCGGTGCAGCAGCTCGCCCTGCTGGCGGCCCTCAACGAGGCATTTGGCCAGGATCGGGCGCCACTTACCCTGCAGATGCTCAAAGCCCACCCATCCCCCAGCCGGCTCTATCGGCATTGGCTGGTGCGCCAAGCGGAGGCCGCGCTATGACGATGACCATCAAGCATGAGGCTCCGCTCGTGCAAACCCGGCCAGCCCCCCGTGAGGGGGCGGCCAACCTGGGTGCGCGGCTGGCGGCCTGTCTGGCCACCAGCCCGCTGGCCCACGCCATCCGTATGGGCGGGGAGGGCATCAGTGAGGGCGGATCAGATGAACAGTGGCTCAGCTACGGCGCGCTCAATGCCAGGGTCGGCGAGATTGCCGCCCGATTGCAGGGGCTTGCGGTGGGGGAGCGGGTCGGTCTCTATCTCTCCCGCGGCCCCGATCTGGTGGCCAGCCTGCTGGCTTGTCTGCGCCTCGGGCTCACCTTCGTGCCCCTTGAGCCGGACTTTCCGGTGGAGCGGCTGCTGGGGATCGCCCGTCAGGCGCGCCTGTCGGCGGTGATCTGCGACGGCGATCGATCGGTGCCCGCTTTCGGCTGTCCGCTGCGTACCCTCGACGGGCCGGCAGCGGCAGGGCCGGTCTCCTGGCCTCAGGTGGATGACGCCCTGGCTGCCTACATGATGTTCACCTCGGGCTCCACCGGCGAGCCCAAGGGGGTGGTCATCAGCCGGCGGGCCCTGCTCTGCTTCCTCGACGGGATCCGCGAGCGGCTCGGCCTCTCACCGAGCTGCCACTGGCTCTTCATCACCACTCCGGCCTTCGACATCTCCCTGCTGGAGATGCTGGGGCCGCTCTGGGGCGGTGGCCGGCTGACGGTGGCCGATAGCGAGCACAACAAGGATCCGCTGGGGATTCTGATGTTGCTGGAGGCAGACCCCTCCATCAACTGGCTGCAGGCCACCCCGGCCTGCTGGCGCATGCTGCTCAAGGCTGGTTGGCAGGGGCGTAATACCCTCACCGCCCTGTGCGGTGGCGAGGCGCTGGACCCAGGTCTGGCCGAGCAGCTCTGTGCCCGCACCCGGCGACTGTGGAACTGCTACGGGCCGACCGAGGCCACCGTCTGGTCGTTGGTGAGCGAGGTGCGCTGGCCACCGACTGATGGTCAGATCACCATCAGCCACAGCCTGCCAGGCTATCGGCACTGGGTGCTGGATGAAGTGGGGCAGCCGGTGGCAGAGGGGGAGTGCGGCGAGCTCTGCATCGAGAGTCCGGCCCTGTGCGAGGGGTACTGGCGCAAGCCGGCCTTGACCAGCGCCGCCTTCCTGCGCCTTGCCACCCATCGCCTCTATCGCACTGGTGATCGGGTGCGGCGGCTGGGGACGGACAACTTCCTCTATCTGGGGCGGCGCGACGATCAGGTTAAGCTGCGCGGTTTTCGCATCGAGCTCGGCGAGGTGGAGGCGGGGCTGCGCCGCCAGTCCGGGGTGCAGGAGGCGGCGGTGCGTCTGGTGGGCGAGGGGGATGACGCCATGCTGGTGGGTTACGTTGAGGCGAAAAGCGGGGTGACCCTCAACCGGCTGGCCTTGCGCAAGGGGCTGCAGGCGACGCTCCCGCACTACATGGTGCCGGCGCGGCTCATGCTGCTGGATGCCCTGCCCAAGACCGGCAGCGGAAAATTGGACAGGAAAGCGTTGCCACTAACTAAATAGGGCGACTTGAAAGCGCCAAACGTCCTGTCCAGAAATAGGCTTACACATTTTCGTCTGGCATTTCTTCACTTTGAATCCCCGATGTACCGCATCGGGGGTTCTGTATTTGATGTAATTGTTCCACTTTGTAAATATTCACCGCTTCACGCATTATTTCTCGCGTATGCACCAGGTCCTGCGGGCTTAGCAACAGCAACTCATCCTTCAAAAAACCGCTCACCAGCACCGCTAACACATTTTGGTAACATACTAGAATGTTCAGAATTGCTCTGAATTCCATATCGAGCTTGTGCCTGTTGGCTGCTGAGCTCGCCTTTTCAATCTGAGCGATCTGCGCCAGTTTAAAAGTCAGAAAGTAATCGCTTCACTCCTTGTTCCATCGAGCTCTCCGTTTACGTGAAGGAAAGGTGTAAACCATATTCAGGCGGGATATCCGATAACAAAAAGCCCACTGCATGCAGTGGGCTTTTTTGATCCCGCCGAGTGAGCTCGGCGAAACACAGCGGCAAGGGAGGCGGCCAGCGCCTCTCTATTTGCGGTATTCGTTGTTGTAGTTCTGGATGAGACGGCGAGTCACCTCATGCTGGGGATCGGCAAACACCTTGAGAGTCTTGCCGCGCTCCACCACTCGCCCTTCGTGCATCACCAGCACCTCGTCGCTGATATGGCTGACGATGCCCAGATCGTTGGCGACCAGCACATAGCTCAGCCCCATGGTCTCCTGCATCTCCAGCAGCAGGTTGATGATCTGGGAGCGCACCGAGATATCCAGCGTGGAGAGCGCCTCATCGGCCACCACGATCTTGGGGTTGAGGATCAGCGCGCGCGCCAGCGCCACCCGCTGCTGCTGACCGGAAGAGAGCATCTGCGGATAGAACAGGGCGTGATCCGGCAGCATCCCCACCATACGCAGGGTCTGCACCACCTTCTCGCGGCGCTCCTCTTCAGTCATCTCTGTGTTGAGGCGCAGTGGGGTTTCCAGGATCTGGCCGACCCGGATCTTGCGGTTCAGCGAGGTGTTGGGATCCTGAAAAATCATCCGCAGCAGTTTGCAGCGAGTCTGGTAATCGCCATGCACCATCAGCTGGCCGTCGATGGCGATGTCGCCGCTGGTGGGCTCGATCATCCCGGCCAGAATGCGGGCGAGGGTACTCTTGCCGGAGCCAGCTTCGCCGACGATGGCGAGGGTCTGACCCACTTCGAGGTCGAACGAGAGGGGCTTGATCGCCTCCACCGCCTGACGACGGAACAGACCGGTACGGTTCTGGTAGGTTTTGCTAAGGCCTCTGACCTGCAACAGGGATGGCTCGATCACAAGCGGGGCTCCTTCATGGGGGCATTAACGGTCATCATTTTTTTGGCTCCTCCATGTTCAGCGGGAAGTGGCAGCTGAACTGATGGCCCTTGATCTTGTTCATCAACGGAGTCTGCACGCACTGCTTCTGGGCGTAGGGGCAGCGCGGCCCCAGACGGCAGCCGATGGGCAGGTGTTGCAGCGGCGGGATGACGCCGGGCAGGGTCTCGAGGCGCGACTTGTGGCGCACCAGCTTGTCAAAGTCGGGGATCGATTTGAGCAGGGCATCGGTATAGGGGTGGTGCGGGGTCTCGAGGATCTGCTCCCGGGTGCCCACTTCCACCATCTGGCCGCAATACATCACGTTGATGGTATCGGTCAGATTGGCGATGGCGGCGATGTCGTTACTGATGATCAGGATGGTGGTGTTGCCCAGCTTGTTCATCTTGTCCAGCAGTCGCAGGATCTGGGAGTGGGTGGTGGACTCCATGGCGCTGGTGGGCTCGTCGGCTACCAGCAGACGCGGCTGGTTGGCAATGGCCATGGCGATCATCACCTTCTGGCACATGCCATCCGACAGCTCGTGGGGATAGGCGCGCATCACCTTGCGGTGATCCTTGACGCCAACCCGGTGCAGCAGGGCGATGGCCTTCTTCTTGCGCCACTGGAAGCGCTGCCAGAATTGTCCCTCGAACGAATCGGTCGGGATCGCCTCTTCCAACTGGGTGCCGATCTCCTCGGAGGGGTCGAGACAGCTGATGGGGTCCTGGAAGATCATGGCGATCTCGCGACCCATGATGCGACGGCGCTCCTTGGGGGCCATGGTCAGCAGATCCATGTCGTTGAAGCGCATCCGGTCGGCACGTACCGTCCAGTTGTCCTTCTCGATGCCGACGATCACTTTGGCGATCAGACTTTTACCGGAGCCGGATTCACCCACCAGACCGCGGATCTCCCCCTCGGTCAGGGTCAGGCTCACCTTGTCCACCGCCTTGACCTTGCCTTGCGGGGTGTCGATCTCGATGGTGAGATTGCGAATGTCGAGCAGCGGCATCAGTCGTTCCCCTCTTTGAGTGCTTCACGAATGCCTTCACCAACTAAATTGGTGACCAGCACGCTGAACAGGATGGCGATGCCGGGCAGGGTGACGGTCCAGGGGGCGAGATAGATAAGGTCGCTCGAATCGGCCAGCATGGTGCCCCACTCCGGTTGGGGAGATTGGGCGCCGAGGCCAAGAAAACCGACTGCCGAGATATCGAGAATGGCCGCCGACAAGGTGCGGGTGGTCTGGGCCACCAGGGTCTCGACAATGTTGGGCAAAATAGCCAGACGCATGATCCGGAAGGGGGGCGAGCCATCGAGGCGGCTGGCGGTGATGTACTCCTTCTGCATCTCGGCATGTACTGCGTTGTAGGTGGCCCGGATAAAAGGCGGGATCAACGCCAGGGTAATGGCTATTAGGGTATTGCCAAAACCCGGCCCCATGATGGCGACCATGATGATGGCCATCAGCAGGGAGGGGATGGAGAGCAGGGTATCGAGCAGGTGGTGCAGCACGCTCGATTTAAGCCCCTTGCTCATGCCGCCGAGGATACCGATGGCTGAGCCCACCACCATGGCGATCACCACCACGACCAGCGCATAGCCGAAAGTGAGGCGCGCCCCCACCACCAGCCGGGAGAGCATGTCACGCCCCAGATCGTCGGTGCCGAGGAAGTAGTCGATGTTGCCGGTCACCGCCCATGAGGGGGCGAGCAGCAGCTTGTCGGTGTGCTGTTCATCGATGCCGTAGGGGACGACCAGCGGCCCCACCAGCGTGATGAGCAGCAACAGCAAAAAGCACCAGAGCCCCGCCATCGCCAGCGGATTGCGGCTGTAGGAGGCCCACGTCTGCTCAAGGGGCGAGAGGATCTTGAGCTCGGGATAGATGTTCGATTTATCTTGCATAGGATACCTGGCTCCTGGTCACGCCATGAGCGCGTTCAATCTTGTTTGGCATAGAGCTCTTTGCGCCGTGCCGGATAGATAAGGGTGGTCAGCAACTCGGTGCTGACGCTGGTCAGGATCACGAAACTGGCCACTACCAGGGTCGCGCCGCGAATGGCGGCGTAATCCTGCAGGGCGATGCTGCTGATAAGCCAGCGGCCGATCCCGTGCCACTCGAACACCACCTCGGTGATCATGGCGGAGGTGAGCACGCTACCCAGTTGCAGACCCAGCAGCGGCAGTACCGGCGGCAGGGCGTTCTTCAGACCATGGCGCCAGACGATCTGCGCCTTGGAAAGGCCCCGGCTCGCCGCCGCCTTGATGTAGTTCTGCTTCATCACGTCGATGAGGGAGCTGCGCACATGGCGGATCACCTCGGTGGTGGGCACCACCGCCAGCACCAGTGACGGGAGAATGAGGTGGCGCAGGGCATCGTGCAGCGCCGCTTGCCGCCAGGGTTCGTTGCTGAGCAGCACATCGATCACCGCGATGCCCGTGATGGGGGGGACGTCGTAGAGCAGGCTGATCTGCCCGGAGGCTGGCAACCAGCCGAGATCCAGCGAAAAGAGCATTACCACCAGCAGCGCCAGCCAGAACACCGGCACCGCATAGCCGATAAGACCGGCAGTCATGATGGATAGATCCAGCGTCTTGCCCTGTGACAGGGCCGCCAGGGTGCCGAGAGGAATGCCCACCAGCAGCGAGATGGCGAACGCCGCCAGACAGAGGATCAGGGTCGCCGGGAAGTAGTGGCGGATCTCGTCCAGCACCGGTAGCCCGGAGACGCTGGAGAGCCCCAGGTCACCTGCGAAAATGCGGCGCAGGAAGTCGGGATAGCCGCTCCAGAAGCTGAGCTGATTGCCGATCAGCCGATAGTCCAGCAGATAGGCGACAAAGGTCAGCGCCAGCAGAGTGATAAGCAGCAGGTTGATGCGGCGCAAGGTGTATAGAAGCATGCTTACTCCCTGTGAGCCTGGTTGAAGGAGGTGCCGCCAAAGGGCATCAGCGTCAGCCCCTCGATGTCGCTGCGGCTGACCTGGGTACGCAAGGCGTGTGCCAGCGGGATCAGCGGCAGCTGTTCGTTAAGCAGGGTCTGGGCATAGTAGTAGTTGCGCAGCCGGAACGAGAGCTGGGGCGTGGTGACCGCATCATCCAGCAACTGATCGAAGGCCGGACTACACCAGCGGCTGTAGTTGTTGCCGCGCTCCACTGCCGAGCAGCTCAGCAGCTGACGGAAGAAGTTGTCCGGATCGGCGTTGTCAGCAATCCAGCCGGAGAGCAGACTGTCGTACTGCCCCTTGGTGAGGCGGCCTTCGATCACCGGCCACTCCCGTTGCACGATCTTGAGCTTGATCCCGACCTTGGCCAGATCGCTGCGGATCAGCTGGGCGGTCTTGACCGCATCCGGGTTGTAGGGGCGGGCGTCCGGCTGTACCAGTACCTGCATCTCGAACCCTTTCTCCAGTCCCGCCTCCTTGAGCAGCTGGCGCGCCCGTTTCAGGTCGGGTTTGCGCTCGGGCAGGCTGGGGTTGTACCCCCATGAGAGGGTCGGCAACAGGCTGTTGGCGGGCAGGCCGGTATCGAAATAGACAGCCTGCAGCAGGTTGTCGATATTGATGGCGCTAGCAATGGCCTGCCGCACCTTGACGTTGTTGAATGGCGGCTTGCGGGTATTGAGGGCCAAAAAGGCGACGTTCATCCCCGACTGGACCGAGAGGCTCAGCGCCGGATTTTGCTTGATCACCGAGAGCTGACTGGCGGAAGGGGTGCTCATCACGTCGCACTCGCCGGTCAGCAGCTTGGCCAGCCGTTTGGCGGATTTGGGGGTAATGTCGTAGACCAGCTGTTCAATCTTGGCATCACCGCCCCAGTAGCCGGGATGGCGCAGATAGCGAATGAACTCGTTGTGGCGATACTCCTTGAAGCTGAACGGTCCGGTGCCGATGGGGCGGCTATCGAGCAGGGCTGGGGTGCCCGCCTGCAACATCTGCTCGGCGTATTCGGCGGAGAGGATCACCGCATAGTCGCTGGCCAGAGTGGCGAGGAAGGAGGCGTTCGGCTGATTCAGCTCGAATACCACCGTCTGCGGCCCCTTCTTGCTCACCCGCTTGATCAGCAGATCTTGCCCCAGGCTGTAGAAGTAGGGGTAATCGCCGCCGGAGACATTGTGATAGGGGTGCTGCTCGTCCAGCTGGCGGGCATAGGTAAAGACCACGTCATCGGCATTGAAAGTGCGGGTGGGCTTGAACCAGGGGGTATGGTGAAACGTCACCCCCTTGCGCAGGGTCAGGGTATAGGTGAGGCCATCCTCGCTGACATGCCAGTTGGTGGCGAGCGCCGGTTCCAGCGCCAGGGTGTTGGGGTTCACCTCCAGCAGGCGGTCGTAGAGCGGACGGGCACTGGCATCCAGTGTCACCCCGGAGTTGGAAACATGGGGATTGAAGGAGAGGGGGGATCCCTCAGCACAATAGATGAGTCCGGTTTTGGAGGCCTCGGGTTGCTTCTGGCAGCCGGTGACCAGTACCAGCATACCCAGCAGCAAGGGTGTGAGCATTCTCATTGTTGAACCATGTTCTTATAGGGGTTTTGTACGCACGTTTTGATACAAATGTGCCAGCGCGAAGGCTGGCGTGTTGCTGGAGTCGGCATCAACCGCACTCCTTCACTCTTGTTCTGCATCGTTATCGCCATCCAGCAGCTGATATTTGCGTAGCATGCCACGGAACTGGTGATAGCTTAAGGCCAGCAGTTGAGCGGCTTTGCGCTGATTATACTGGGATTGCTGCATCGCTTGCTTGAGTAAATTAATCTCGTACTCCGCCACCGCCTGCTTGAGATCGAGCGGCAAGGCGAGGGGGGATGCAGATTGTACCTCGCTTCGGGCCTCTTGCGCAGGTTGCGTGACCTGTGGTCGCCAGGGGGAATCAAACGGGTTGAGCACCAGGGTCGAGAGCGGCAGCTGGGGATTACCCTGACGATAGATACTTCGCTCCACCACGTTCTTCAGCTCTCTCACATTGCCCGGCCAGTGGTAATCCAGCAGCAACTGGGTCGCCTTGCGCGAGAAACCGGCAAACAGCGGATAGCCCAGCTCCCGGGTCATGCTGTGGGCGAAGTGCTCCGCCAGCATCAGGATATCTTCCCGCCGCTCCCGCAAGGGGGGGAGGGTGATCACATCAAACGCGAGCCGGTCGAGCAGATCGTGGCGAAACTGCCCCTTGTCGGCCAGCGCAGGGAGATCCTCGTTGGTGGCACAGACCAGTCGCACATCCACCTTGAGGGGCTTGGCCCCACCCACTCGCTCGAACTCGCCATACTCGATGACCCGCAGCAGCTTCTCCTGCACTCGGGCGCTGGTGGTGGCCAGCTCGTCGAGGAACAGGGTGCCGCCATCGGCCCGCTCGAAGCGGCCCTGATGGCGCTTGGCCGCGCCGGTAAACGATCCCGCTTCGTGACCGAACAGCTCGGTCTCCAGCAGGCTCTCGCTCAGGGTGGCGCAGTTGATGGTGACAAAGCTTTGATCCCAGCGCGCCGAGAGATAATGTAGGCGGTGGGCGATCAGCTCCTTGCCCGTCCCCCGCTCACCGATGATCAGCACGGGTTTGCGCAGCGGGGCGAGCCGTGAGGCCTGCTCAATGATCTCGAGAAATGCGTTGGATTCCCCCAGCAGGCTTTCCGTGGCCGTGGTCATAGTGATCCCTGTCAGTTGTAAAAGCTGGTCAATCTTACCAAAAGTTGGTGATTTTAATCATCTCTTGCGCGAGGCATCTTGCAATCCGGCTATTCTGCCCCATATAAATCAACAAGTTAAATTTTGTTCCAGATTGGCACACAAGTTGCCATTGTCAATGGAGAAACAACGCCATGCCAATAACAGGAGTGCAATCATGAGTATTTTTTCCCGTCTGGCCGACATCATCAATTCCAACCTGACGGCCCTGCTCGACAAGGCAGAAGATCCCCAGAAGATGGTGCGCCTGATCATCCAGGAGATGGAGGACGAGCTGGTCAAGGAACGTTCCAATCTGGCCCGCTTCCTCGCCAGCCAGAAAGAGATTGGCCGTCAGGTCGCCCGCCATCAGGAGCGGGTCGACGAGTGGCAGGCCAAGGCCGAGCTGGCCCTGACCAAGGGGCGTGAAGATCTGGCCCGCGCCGCCCTTATCGAGAAGAAGAAACAGAGCGAGTTGTCAGAGACCCTCTACCGCGAGCAGCAGGCGGTCGACAGCGGCATCGAGAAGCTGGGTGAGGAGATCCGCCAGCTCGAAGCCAAGCTGGAAGATGCCCGTGCCCGCCAGAAAGCAATGGCCATTCGCAGCGAAGCAGCCAGCAGCCGTCTCAACGTGCAGAGCCAGGTTGCCCGTGGTGACAGTCAGGCGGTGGTGAGCAAGTTCGAGCGGATGGAGCGTCGCATCGACGAGATGGAGGCTCGCGCCGATCTGGGTCAGTCCGACAAGGCGCTGGCGCAGCAGTTTGCCGAGCTGGAAGTGGACGATCAGATAAGCCGCGAGCTGGAAGCGATGCGCCAGAAGCTGAGCCAAGGCGACAGCAAAAGCGAAGGCAAACAGGGGGAGTAACAGATGGAAGATCTGCTGGGCGTATTGATGGTTCCCATGGTGGTCTTCATGGTGGTGGTAGCCCCCATCTGGCTGGTGCTGCACTATCGTGCCAAGGGGCGGATTGGCGCCGGTCTTGCCGATAGCGAGCGGGAACAGCTGCAAGGGCTGCTGGCTCGCACCGAGAAGATGCAGGAGCGAGTGGGAGCGCTGGAATCAATTCTGGATGCGGAAGTACCCGGTTGGAGGAACAAGGTATGAGCAGTGTCAGTCGTGAAGGGCGTAACCTCTATCGTGATCCCCAGCGTGGCAAGATAGCCGGGATCTGTGCCGGTTTGGCTGAGTATTTCGGGGTGGAGACCTGGATCGTGCGGCTGCTTGCCATCAGTGGCCTTATCTTCGCCGGTTTCATTACTTTCACCGCCTATATCGCCGCCTGGTTCCTGCTCGACAAAAAGCCGGTCACCCTCTATTCGCAAGAGGATGCCGACTTTGCCGAGGTGCGGATGAAAGCGCGCAGCTGGCAGGCGGGGATCACCCCTCATCAGGCGCTGGGCCGCATCGCGCAGGAACTTGACGCGCTGGAGCCCAGAGTTCAGCGGATCGAGAAGCTGGTGACCTCCAGGGAGTTCACCCTGCAGCGGGAGTTTCGCAAGCTGTAGTGCTTGCTCAAGCACTCAATGTCGATGGTGGAATCTTCTGTGATGATCCACCATCGACGACAACTATCCAGACGTGGATAAGCGGTCGACCTCTCGCACGGCCAATCACGCCGGATGCAACCACCAAGGGAGAACGGGTCAAGCCTTGATACTCAATAAACTGGAACAGAAGTTGACTCGCCTGCAGAGCAAGGCGAACGACGTGGTGAACCGGGTGCGGGATCGCCATATCCGGCTGGCGGTGACCGGCCTCTCTCGCAGCGGCAAAACCGCCTTTATCACGGCGCTGGTCAACCAGCTGGAACACGCGGCCATCGACGGCCGTTTGCCGTTGTGGGATGCCCTGCGTCAGGGGCGCATCCTCGGTGCCCGCCGGGTGCCGCAGCTCAATGCCCACATCCCCACCTTTGCCTACGAGCGTGGCCTCGACTCCCTGTTTGGCGATCCACCTGCCTGGCCCGAGCCCACCCGAGGCGTGGCCGAAGTGCGCCTCGAAATCCGCTATCGCACCCGTCACCCCCTGCGCAAGCATCTGGGGGAGATCTCCACCCTCTACGTGGATCTGGTGGACTACCCCGGGGAGTGGCTGCTCGACTTGCCGCTGCTGGAGATGAGCTACGAGCAGTGGAGCGAACAGGTGCGCGAGCAGCTTCGTCGCCCCGAGCTGCAAGCGCTCGCCGCCAGCTGGCTGACCCCCGGGTGGCAGGCAGAGCAGCGCTTCGAAGAGCGGCCGGTGGCTGAGCTGGCCGAGCGCTACACCGCCTATCTGTATGCCTGCAAACAGGAGCTGGGATTGCACCTTATTCAACCCGGTCGCTTCGTGTTGCCGGGGGAGTATGCCGGTGCCCCCATGCTGCAATTTGTCCCCTGGGTGTGGGAGATGCCTGTCGGCGAGCCCGCCGATGGCACTCTTTACGCCACTCTCAAGCAGCGCTTCGAGCAGTACAAACAGCATCTGGTGCAGGGCTTCTACGAGCAGCACTTTGCCGGTTTTGATCGCCAGATCGTGCTGGTGGATTGCCTGCAGCCCCTCAACGCCGGGGCGGCCAGCTTTGGCGACATGCAGCAGGCCATCGCCCGCATCATGGAGAGCTTTGCCTACGGCAAGAGCAACTGGTGGCGGCGACTCTTTTCGCCCCGTATCGACAAGCTGCTGTTTGTGGCGAGCAAGGCCGATCACGTCACCCCCGAACAGCATGCGCCCATGGTCTCCCTGCTGCAGCATCTGGTACGCAGCGGCCGCGGTCAGGCCCGTTTCGAGGGGATCACCACCGAGTGTCTGGCGCTCGCCGCCATCAAGGCGACCGAGGTGGGCAAGGGGGTGGCCAATGGCCGCGAGTTCCCCGCCATCCGTGGCACCAGTCTGAGCGGTGAGCCGCTGCTGCTCTTCCCCGGGGAGGTGCCGCCCCATATTCCGCCTGCGCAGTGGTGGAACAGTCAAGGCTTTGATTTTCAGGCGTTTCGCCCCATGCCCATGAGCCCCCATCAGGCGCTGCCCCATATTCGGCTCGATGCGGCGCTGGAGTTTCTGCTCGGGGATCACCTCGAATAACGGTGTGCGGCAGGGGTTGTTTCCTGCGCCGCCCGCAGGAGACTGTTTTCAGGAGAACAAGGCGATGAACGATCAGATAAAAGAGCGGCCACCGCTGCAGGGCAAGGTGATCCTTGAGCCAGCCTTGACGGTGGCCAGTGACGAGCGACCGCCAGCACCGGCCCAGCGGCTGGAGGAGGCGAGTTTCGAGCGCCTCGACGAGCTGGACGAGTTCACCGAGGTGGAGAGCGCCCTCGTCAGCAAACCGCGTCGCCGTCATCGGCTGCTGGCGTGGGGGCTGGGGGCAGTCGGTCTGCTCTCGTTGGGCCAGTATGGCGCCTTTCTTTACGATCAATTCCTCACCACCCCGCTCTGGGGCTGCGCTTGGCTGGCGGCCTCGGCGCTGGTCGCTGCGGGGACCACCAGCGTGGTGGGGCGCGAGTGGCTGCGGCTGCGCACTCTCAAGCGGCGTCAGGATGTACGCTCGCGCGCAGAAGATCTGCTTGCTCATCAGGGAGTCGGGCAGGGGCAGGCTTTTTGCGAAGGGTTGGCGGTCAAAAGTGGCGACAAGGGGCGCGAGGGGTATCAAACCTGGTTGGCCCAGCTTGATGAGAGCCACAGCGATCGGGAGGTGCTGACCCTCTATAGCCAGCTGGTACTCGGCGAGCGCGACAAGCTGGCGCAGGCGCGGGTGGCCAAATGGTCGGGGGAGGCCGCCGTGCTGGTGGCGCTCAGCCCGCTCGCCACCGTCGACATGATGCTGATGTTGTGGCGCAACCTGCGGATGATCGAAGATATCGCCGATGTCTACGCCATCGAACTTGGCTACTGGAGCCGCATACGCCTCATCCGTCAGGTGTTTCGCAACATGCTCTACGCCGGTGCCACCGAGCTGGTGACCGAGGTGGGGATGGATTTGCTGGGCGCCGAGTTTGCCGCCAAGCTCTCTGCCCGCGCGGCGCAAGGGGTGGGGGCCGGGCTGCTCACCGCTCGCCTTGGCCTGCGCACCATCGAAGCGTGCCGCCCGCTGCCCTGGTGTGCGGACGAAAAACCCAAACTCGGCGAGCTGCGCAAGCGGCTGATCGGCCAGCTGGCGGGGTATCTCAACAAATCCTGATAGCCCTGTCTGCACCTTGCTGCGATGACCCATGCCCCTGTTGTGCTCGCCAAGCCGCAGGGGCATGGTTTTAATCGGCAGATCATTGAGTTGGCAGCAGTGCCCGGTTTTGGCGAGGCGCCCGTTTACGGTTAAGCTGGCAGTCAATCTTACCAATCACACCAATATTACCAATCGGCAAGGATGCCCGATGAACTTTACCTTTCGCCAGATCCGTTATTTTGTGGCCGTGGCCGACAGCTTCTCAGTGAGTCGCGCCGCCGCCGAGCTGCATATCTCCCAGTCGGCGGTGACCAGCGCCATTCGCGAGCTGGAGACCGAGCTCGGCGCCCCGCTATTCGAGCGCAATCCGCGCGGCGTCACCCTCACCACTCAGGGCCACCAGTTTTTGCTCCACGCCCGCCGTATTCTCGGCGCCATGACCGAGGCGAGCCACTCCCTCAAAGCAGTAGCCCAGCAGGATCAGGGACGGCTCACTATCGGTGTGACCACCTTGGTGGCGGGTTACTACCTCTCAGAGGCGCTCGGCCGTTTTCGCCGCGCCTTTCCGGCGGTACAGATCGAGGTGAAGGAGGATGAACAGCCTTTTCTGGAGCACCAGATCGTCAACGGCGAGGTGGATGTGGGGATCCTGATGACCAACCGCACCATCCGGCAAGAGGCGTTTGATACCGAGTTGCTGACCCGTTCGCCGCTGCGGCTCTGGCTGGCCGCCAACCACCCGCTCTGCGCCGAGTCGACCCTCTCGCTCACCGCGCTGGGGGAGGAGCCGATGATCTCGCTGACCGCCGATCAGCTCGATCAGATCATCGGTGGCGGCCTGCGCCGCTACGGCATCTCCCCCCGTATCGTGCTGCGCACCGCGTCGGTGGAGGCAGTGCGCAGTCTGGTGGCGAGCCAGCTCGGGGTCGCCTTGTTGCCCGATTTTGCCTATCGCCCCTGGTCGCTGGAGCAGGAGCGGGTCGAGGCGCGCGCCATCAAGGAGCCCATTCCCGCCATCGATATCGGGCTGGTGTGGCGCCGTGGTTCTCGGCTGGATTGGACGGCGCGGGAATTTATCGATATTGCGCGGGATCAGAGCCGGTTGCGGGCCCGTCAGGCGCTCCCTCGCTAGCCATCTCTTGCGGGGTAGCCACCAAAAATCAGATTCATCTGCACTCGATATCGATTTAGCTGATACCTGAGCCATCAAAAATTGAAATATTCATCGTATTGCCACTCCCCTAAGCTCATTGCTGGTTAACAGGATGTTAACGCCCATGGCGGCGTTCCTTCACCTGATGCAAGTCAACACAATGCAAGGAGTGCATGATGAAATTGACCCCTCTGATGCTGGCTCTTGTGCCGGCGCTGCTGGCAGGCCAGACCCAGGCTGCCCCGACCGAGCTCGGCAAGGGTGAAGGCCAGCTCAATATCGTGGCCTGGGCTGGCTACGTCGAACGTGGCGAGACCGACAAGAACTACGACTGGGTGACCGGATTCGAGAAAGAGACCGGCTGCAAGGTGAGCGTCAAGACGGCGGCCACCTCGGACGAGATGGTGGCCTTGATGAACGAGGGGGGCTTCGATCTGGTGACCGCCTCCGGCGATGCCAGTCTGCGTCTGATTGCCGGTGGCAAGGTGCAGGCGCTCAATCTGGCACTCATCCCGAGCTACAGCAAGATTGATCCCCGGCTGCAAAATGCCCCCTGGCACACTGTGGATGGCAAGCACTACGGCGTGCCCTACCAGTGGGGCGGCAATATCCTGATGTACAACACCAAGGTGTTCCCCAAGGCACCGGACTCCTGGAACGTGGTATTCGAGGAACAGACCCTGGCGGATGGCAAGTCCAACAAGGGGCGGGTGCAGGCCTTTGACGGCCCGATCCACATCGCCGATGCCGCCCTCTATCTGATGACCCATCAGCCTGCCCTGGGCATCAAGGATCCTTACGAGCTGAACGAGGATCAGTACAAGGCCTCCCTCGATCTGCTGCGCAAGCAGCGCCAACTGGTGGGACGCTACTGGCATGATGCCTTCGTCCAGATCGATGACTTCAAGAATGAAGGAGTGGTTGCGTCAGGCTCCTGGCCGTTCCAGGCCAACGCCCTGATCGCCGACAAGCAGCCCATCGCCACCACTGTGCCGAAAGAGGGGGTCACCGGTTGGGCCGATACCAGCATGGTGCATAGCGATGCCAAGAACCTCACCTGCGCTTACAAGTGGCTGGAGCACTCCCTGAACAACAAGTTGCAGGGGGATCTCGCCGCCTGGTTTGGCTCGGTGCCTGTGGTACCTGCCGCCTGTGAGGGCAATGCCCTGCTGGGCCCGACCGGGTGCAAAACCAACGGTATCGACAACTTCGATCGGGTTCGCTTCTGGCGCACTCCGGTTTCCCAGTGCAAGAGCCAGGGAACTTGCGTGCCCTATTACCGCTGGGTTTCCGACTATATCGCCATTCTGGGCGGCCGCTAAGGCGGGGTGAGCAAGGTGGTCGGAACCGCTGTCACCTTGCCAACGGCAGGGGCGCTGCGCCTCCTCTGCACGACTGCCGAGAGCGGATAATCAAGCGGGCCGGACAGGAGTCCGGCCCATCCCAGCACAGACAAGGATGCCTCATGAACGCCGTACAATTTGACCGGGTCAGCCGCCACTATGGCGAGGTGAAGGCGGTCGATGACATCTCTTTCCAGATCCCCTCCGGGGAATTCTTTACCCTGCTGGGGCCGAGCGGTTCCGGCAAGACCACTTGCCTGCGGATGATCGCGGGCTTCGAGTACCCGAGCGACGGGGAGATCCGCCTGTTCGGCGAGCCCTGCTCCACCGTGCCCCCCTACGATCGCAACCTCAACACCGTGTTTCAGGACTATGCCCTGTTTCCCAACATGGATGTGCGCGACAACATCGGCTATGGCCTGATGCTCAAGGGGGTCGCCAAGGCACAGCGTTACCGCAAGGTGGACGAGATGCTGGAGCTGGTGCGGCTGCCCGGGGTCGGCAAGCGCCGCCCAAGCCAGCTCTCCGGCGGCCAGCGCCAGCGCATCGCCATCGCCCGGGCCCTTATCAACCAGCCACGCATCCTGCTGCTGGATGAGCCGCTGGGGGCCCTCGATCTCAAACTGCGCGAGCAGATGCAGCTTGAGCTCAAGGCGTTGCAACGCCAGTTGGGCATCACCTTTATCTTCGTCACCCACGATCAGCAGGAGGCGCTCTCCATGAGCGACCGGATCTGCATCTTCAGCCAGGGCAAGATCGAGCAGATTGCCGCCCCCGATGCCATCTACGACGCCCCGGCGACGCCGTTTGTGGCCCGCTTCGTCGGCACCGTCAATCTGTTCGAAGGGGAGCAGGCCAGACGGCTGTGCGGCGACGGCAGCCAGATGATGGTGCGCCCGGAGCGGATCCGGCTCGGTGAGGCGGGCGCGCCGGGCTGGTCGGGGGAGATCCGCGAGGTGGAGTATCTGGGCCCCTTCGTCCGTTATCGGGTTGATCTCGGGGAGCAGCTCGAGATCATCGTCAATCACCCCAATGAGGGGCAGGCCCGTCTGGCCCGTGGCAGCAGGGTCAGCCTCAGCTGGCCGGAGCAGGCCATCCATCGCCTGAGCGGCGCCCATCAGGGGGCGCAGCCATGAGTGCCCCTCACAGTGCGAGTCTTGCCATGAACCATCAGCCCGAACCTGCCCGTTTCAGGCCGCTGCGGCGCCTCTCGACCCTGCTCTATGGTCGGCCCGGCCTGCTGCTGGCGATCCTGCTGGGGCCGCCGCTGCTGTGGCTCGGCATCATCTATGTCGGCTCCTTGCTGATGTTGCTCTCCAACTCCCTGTTCGGGCTGGACGAGTTCAGCGGTCAGGTGCGCCACGAGCTGGGGCTGCAAAACTTCGTCGCCCTGCTACGGCCGGAGAATCTGGATGTGATCGGCCGCACCGTCGGCATGTCGCTACTGGTGACCCTGGCCTGCGCCCTGCTCGGTTTTCCGGTGGCCTACTACATGGCGCGTTACACCAGTGGCAAGACCCGGGCGCTGTTCTATGTGGGGATCATGCTGCCGCTCTGGTCCAGCTATCTGGTGCGGGTCTACGCCTGGAAGCTGATCTTGGCCAAGGAGGGGGTAGTAAGCTGGCTGGCAGACAGCATGGGACTGGAGTGGCTGCTCGATGCCATCCTCTCCCTGCCGGTGATAGGTGGCCCGTCGCTCTCCTTCTCGCGGCTCGGCACCTTTATCGTGTTCGTCTATGTCTGGCTGCCCTTCATGATCCTGCCCATTCAGGCGGCGGTAGAGCGTATTCCGCGATCCCTGCTGGAGGCGAGCAGCGATCTGGGGGCGACACCCGCCCAGACCTTTCGCAACCTGATCCTGCCGCTGGCGTTGCCCGGTGTGGTAGCGGGCTCCATCTTCACCTTTTCGCTGACCCTCGGTGATTACATCATCCCCGGCATCATCGGCAACTCGACCATGTATATCGGTCAGGTGGTCTACATGCAGCAGGGAACGGCGGGCAATCTGCCCTTTGCCGCCGCCTTCTCGCTGGTGCCGATCCTTATCATCGCCATCTATCTGGCGATTGCGAAACGGTTAGGAGCCTTTGATGCGCTTTGACTCTATCGCTTTGAACCGGCAGCAAGGAGGCCGTCATGTCAGCTAGCTTAGTGAGCCGTCAGGGAGAGCGCCCTTCGGGCCTGCTCAAGTACGCCGCCATCGGTGGACTCTTGTTCCTGCACTTTCCCATTCTGTTTATCTTCCTCTACGCCTTCACCAGCGAGAGCAAGAGTTACCAGTTTCCGCCCCCCGGGCTCACCCTCAAGTGGTTCGAGGTGACCCTCAATCGTCCCGATGTGTGGCGTGCCATCCAGCTGTCACTGGAGGTCGCGGGGCTGGCGACGCTGGCAGCCATGATCCTCGGCACCTTGGCGGCAGGGGCCATTGCCCGCAGCCGCTTCTTCGGTCAGGAGGTGGTGTCGCTCTTGCTGGTGCTGCCCATCGCGCTGCCCGGTATTGTCACCGGTATCGCGCTGCGCTCGGCCTACGGCCTGATGGAGATCCCGTTCAGCTTCTGGACCATCGTTATCGGCCACGCCACCTTCTGTGTGGTGGTGGTCTACAACAATGCGCTGGCCCGTTTTCGCCGCACCAACCAGAGCCTCATCGAGGCGTCGATGGATCTCGGGGCCGACGGCTTCCAGACCCTGCGCTACGTGATCCTGCCCAATCTGGCCACGGCGCTGCTGGCGGGGGGCATGCTGGCCTTTGCCCTGAGTTTTGACGAAGTGATCGTCACCACCTTTACGGCGGGCCAGCAGACCACGCTGCCCATCTGGATGTATCAGGAGCTGATCCGTCCCCGTGACAGGCCGGTCACCAACGTGGTGGCCCTCATCATAGTGGCCTTCACCACTATCCCCATTTTGCTTGCCTACTACCTCACTCGCGACACCCATGATGTCGCTGGCAGTGGCAAATGATGACTCAACGCGTGCGCAAGGATGCAACCATGAAACTCTCTACCCAACTCTTGATTGATGGCCAGTTTGTGACCGGCGAGGGGCAGGCCGAACCCATTCTCAACCCGGCTAACGGCGAACAGATCGCCGCCGTACCCGAAGCCTCGTTCGAACAGGTGAACCGGGCGGTGAACGGTGCCCAGCGCGCCTTCGCCCAGTGGAGCCGCACCACCCCGGCAAGCCGCAGCAACCTGCTGCTGCGTTTGGCGGATCTCGTCGAACGCCACGCCGAGGAGTTCGCGGCGCTGGAATCCCTCAACTGCGGCAAACCCTATCTGGCAGTGCTCCATGACGAGCTGCCTGCGGTGGTGGACTGCTTCCGCTTCTTTGCCGGGGCTGCCCGCTGCCTGCAAGGGCCGCTGGCGGGGGAGTATCTCGAGGGGCACACCAGCATGATCCGCCGCGACCCCATAGGTGTTGTGGGCAGTATCGCCCCCTGGAACTACCCGCTGATGATGGCGGCCTGGAAGATGGCGCCGGTGCTGGCGGCGGGCAATACGGTGGTGCTCAAACCCTCCGAGCAGACCCCGCTTACCGCCTTGCGTCTTGCCGAACTGGCCAGCGAGATCTTTCCCCGCGGCGTCATCAACGTCATCTGCGGGCGGGGCGAGAGTGTGGGGGCGCCGCTGGTGGAGCACCCGCTGGTGCGGATGGTGTCGCTCACCGGCGATATCGCCACCGGCCAGAAGATCCTGCAAAGCGCCGCCCGCACCATGAAGCGCACCCACCTTGAGCTGGGAGGCAAGGCGCCGGTCATCATTTTCGACGATGCGGATCTGGAGGCGGTGGTGGCGGGCATTCGCACCTTCGGTTTCTACAACGCAGGTCAGGACTGCACCGCCGCCTGCCGTATCTATGCCCAGGGCAAGATCTACGACAAGTTCGTCGCCGCCATGACCGATGCGGTGGCCTCCATCAAGGTAGGTAGCCAGTACGAGGAGGGGGTCGAGATGGGGCCGCTCATCTCGGACAGACAGCGCAACCGGGTCGCCAGCTTTGTCGAGCGGGCTCAGAGCAGCGGTCATGTGGAGGTGACGGCGGGAGGCAAGATCCGCCCCGGCAACGGCTTCTTCTTCGAGCCGACTCTGATTGTCGGGGCCCGGCAGGAGGATGAGATCGTGCGCCGCGAGGTGTTTGGCCCCGTGGTGTCGGTGACCCGTTTCAACGATGCCGAGCAGGTGGTGCAGTGGGCCAACGACTCGGACTATGGCCTCGCCTCGTCGGTCTGGACCAAAGATCTGAGCCTCGCCAGCAATGTGGCCAGCCACCTGCAATATGGCTGCACCTGGATCAACACCCACTTCATGCTCACCTCCGAGATGCCCCACGGCGGCATGAAGATGTCGGGCTACGGCAAGGATCTCTCCCTCTATGCGCTGGAGGATTACACGGTGCCGCGCCATATCATGGTCAAGCTGTAGTGGGGATTGGTTAGCGGGTTGTCACAATTTATTTACAACTGTTTCAGGCAGCCGACTCATGGGTCGGCTGCTTTTTTTGTTGCCATTTCGTTACAGTGAAACCGTGATGAAACGGCAAGGCGCCTGATGTGGCGCCAGAGGATGGAACCACTATGGCAACCTTTTACACCGCCCACCAGCCGGATGCTGACGGGGTGATCCACTACAGCAACGAGGAGCATGGTACCTGGCAGATCTTGATCGAGCGTCAGTTCGCCGCTCTTGCTGGCAAGGGGTGTGACGAGTATCTGGCCGGTCTCGACAGGCTGGGGCTGCCCCGTGATCGCATCCCCCAGCTGGCCGAGATCAACGCCGTCTTGCAGCCTGCGACCGGCTGGTCGGTGGCGGCGGTGCCTGCACTTATCTCGTTCGATCGCTTCTTCGCCCTGCTGGCCAATCGCCAGTTTCCAGTGGCCACCTTTATCCGGCGCCGGGACGAGCTCGACTATCTGCAGGAGCCCGATATCTTTCACGAGATCTTCGGCCACTGCGCCATGTTGACCAATCCGGCCTTTGCTCACTTTACCCACCTCTACGGTCAGTTGGGGCAGCAGGCGAGCAAGGAGCAGCGGGTCTTTCTGGCGCGGCTCTACTGGTTCACCGTGGAGTTTGGCCTGCTGGCCACGCCTGACGGGCTGCGTATCTACGGCGGCGGTATTCTCTCCTCCATCGGCGAGACCGCCTATGCCCTCTGTGGCAAACCGCTGCTGCAACCCTTCGATCTACTGACCGTGCTGCGCACCCCCTATCGCATCGACATCATGCAGCCCACCTATTTTGTGCTGCCGAGTCTCGATCATCTCTACCAGCTGACCGGGGAGGAGATCATGGCTGCTCTGGCCGAGGCCAGTCGGCTTGGCCTCTATCCGCCGCGCTTTGAGGTTCCCGCTGGCAAACAGGCAAGCTGACCAAAAGCAAACAACCCTATTTCATTTTCATTAATTTTTCATTAATTCAAGCAGGAGTAACCCATGTCCGAACTGGCCAGCCAGCAGTGTGAAGCGTGTCGCGCCGATGCCCCCAAGGTGAGCGATGAGGAGCTGCGCGAGCTGATGCAGCTTATTCCCGACTGGCAGCCACTGGTGGAGGAGGGGGCGCTGCAACTGCGGCGGGAATTTACGTTTCGCAACTTCAAGGAGGCGTTGGCGTTTACCAACCGCCTGGGGGAGCTGGCGGAAGCGGAGTTCCATCATCCGGCCATCCTGACCGAGTGGGGGAAGGTGACCGTCAGCTGGTGGACTCACAAGATCGGTGGGCTGCACCGCAACGACTTCATCATGGCGGCGCGCACCGATCAGTTGCTCCGGTAATCGCACCCCACACCAGCGTCATCGGTTGACCCGGGCCTGCCTGCGAAAGCGGGGCAGGCCCGCATTTTTATGGGCTGGCGCTCGCACTGGGGGGATCGAGACTGTATTATCCGCTCATTCATAGAGTTAGCTAGGAAGTGTGTCCCGAATGCGTCTTGAAGTCAGCTGTGAAGACCGCCTGGGCCTGACCCGGGAACTGCTCGACCGCCTGGTGGAGCACAATATCGATCTGCGCGGCATCGAAATCGATACCTCAGGCATCATCTATCTCAACTTTCCCGAGCTGGAGTTCAGTGATTTTCAGCACCTGATGCCGGAGATCCGCCGCATTCCCGGCGTCTACGACGTCAAGACCATCCCCTACATGCCTTCCGAGCGAGAGCATCACGAGATCGAGGCGTTGCTCAAGGCGCTGCCGGATCTGGTCTTCTCCCTCGACAGCAAGGGCAAGGTGACCCAGGCCAACCAGTCTGCCCTCACCACCCTCGGCTTGCCGGTGGAGGAGGTACGCGGCGTGGCGCTCGGTTCGCTGGTCAAGGGTTTCTCCTTCACCCGCTGGCTGGAGGCGAGCGAGATCAAGCCGCAGACCTGCAAGCTCAGTTTCAATGGCGAAGAGTATCTGGCAGATCTGATGCCGCTGTTCGTGGCAGAAGCTCGCGGCAAGCAGGCGCTGGCCGGGGCCGTGGTGGTGCTCAAATCTGCCCGTCGGGTCGGCCTGCACTTCAGCGCGCTTCATGCGGTGGAAGTGGGGGGCTTCGAGCATCTGCAGGCCGAGAGCCCCAAGATGAAAGAGGTGCTGTCGCAAGCGCGCAAACTGGCGATGCAGGACGCGCCGCTGCTGATTGTCGGTGAGACCGGTACCGGCAAGGAGCTGCTGGCCCGTGCCTGTCACGGGGCCAGCCTGCGCTCCAGCCACCCCTTTATGGCCCTCAACTGCGCCGCCATGCCCGATAACGTGGCCGAGAGCGAGCTGTTTGGTTATGCCCCCGGCGCCTTTGGCAACAACACCGAGGGCAAGCGCGGCGTGCTGGAGCTGGCGAGCGGCGGCACCCTGATGCTGGACGAGATCGGCGACATGTCTCCCCATCTGCAGACCAAGTTTTTACGGGTGCTGCAGGATGGGGTGTTCCGCCGGGTCGGTGACGAGCAAGAGGTGAAGGTCAACGTGCGTTTCATCTGCACCACCCAGAAGCAGTTGCTGGATCTGGTGCACGAAGGAACCTTCCGCGAGGATCTCTACTATCGCCTCAACGTGCTCAGTCTGGCGCTGCCCCCCCTGCGCGAGCGCAAGGCAGACATCATGGTGCTGGCCCAGCAGTTTGTCTCCCGCTTTGCCAGCGAGTTGCAGCGACCCCGTCCGCGCTTTACCCGCAACATGGCCGACTACCTGACCGCCTATCGCTGGCCGGGCAACGTGCGTCAGCTGCGCAACTGTCTCTACCGCGCCATGACCCTGCTGGAAGGGGATGAACTGGGGCCCGAGCAGATCGACCTGCCGGTGGCGGCCGATACCATGCCGCTGATCGACGAGTGGTTTGAGGGGAATCTCGACGATGCGGTGAAGCGCTTCGAGAGCCAGCTGCTGGCCCGGCTCTATCCCGCTTTCCCGTCGACGCGCCAGCTGGCCAAACGCCTGGGCGTGTCGCATACCGCCATCGCCAACAAGCTGCGGGAATACGGCATCAGCAAGAAGTGATTTCCGTCTTGTTGCCTGCCACCAGAGAGCCCGTTACCAGACGGGCTCTCCGTTTTCTTTACACGAACTCTGTAGTTGATGGCGGGGTGAGACTTGTCAGGCCAGTGTCAGCCAACTTACTATCTGGGGTCATGTACCCGAACCGCAATGCCATAGCAGCGGTATTGTCAAGGCGACCACCTCCCGATCATGCTGTTACTCTTTTCCCCCCGTTTAACTGCCCGTCTGGCGCTCCTGTTGGTTGCGTTTGGCCTGCTGTTGCCCCGCGCGCTGGCGGAAACGGCCGCGGAGAGCCGGGCGACGGCGGTCAGGGAGCTGGTGCTCGATATCATGAGTTACACCCGCTGGCCCACCGAGCCTGCGGTGCTGCGCATGTGTGTGGCGGCGCCGACCGAATATGCCGGCGCCCTCTTTACCATCGATCGTCAGGCCAATGGCCGTACCGTGCAGGTCCATCGTTACGAGGCGAGCGATCCGGCCATCAGCGATCACTGCGATGTGCTCTATCTGGGGGTACTCGACGAGCCGACCCGGATTGCGCTGTTTGCCCGCCTGCAGGGGCACCCAGTGCTCAGCATCAGCGAATACAACCACGACTGTTCCACCAGCTCGGTGTTCTGCCTGCAGGTCTCGCCGGACAGCGTGCGGGTGCGGTTTAAAGTGAACCTCGATGCCTTGGCCCTGAGCGGCGTGCGGGTGCATCCCGCCGTGCTCAAGCTGGCCCATGCCGACAAGGGGGTCCCATGAGACGACAGGTGAGCGCGGCTCCCCGCCGTCTGACCCTGCGTCAGAGCCTGGGGCGAACCCATCTGGTGGCCGCCATCACAGCCGTCAGCGTGGCGGGACTCTTTTTTACACTGGTGGCCCTGCTGGTAGTGCGTTTTTACGCCGACCACAATCTGGAGCTGGTAGCCCGCGCCATCAGCTACAGCGCCGAGGCGGCGGTGGTGTTCCACGATGAGGAGGCGGCGAGCGAGGCGCTCAGTGGCATCGTTGCCAAGGAAGAGGTGGCCGAAGCCACTATCGTGCTGACCAACGGTCAGCTGCTTGCCAGTTGGGAGCGCCCCAGAAGCAACCCGCTGGTGACGCTCGAAGACTATCTGGCCCAACTGCTGATGCCGGGGCCTGTCAAGCTCCCCATGCTGCGGGGTGGTGAGCAGATCGCCACCATCGAGCTGCGCGGCCACGGTGAATATCTGTTGCTGTTTTTGCTCTCGGCGCTGCTGGCGATGGTGGTTTGCCTGATGCTGAGCGCCATGGTGGCACTCTATGTGGCTGACCGGATGCAGGTCTCCATCACCGCACCGCTGCGCAAACTGGCACTTGTCGCCCACTCGGTACGCCGACAGCGCACCCTGGGGATGCGGGCGCCACCGGCCGATATCGTCGAGATTAACGAGCTGGGGGATGACTTCAACTCCCTGCTGGACGAGCTGCAAGCCTGGCAGGCCCAGCAGGCCCGCGAAAATGCCAGCCTGCTCCATCAGGCGACTCACGATGCCCTCACCGGACTGCCCAATCGCGCCCTGTTTGAAGCGCGGCTCGCGCAGGCCATCTCCCTCGGCGAGCAAGAGGGGTTTGCGCTGCTCTATCTCGACTGCGATCGCTTCAAGCAAATTAATGACACGCTGGGGCATAACGCCGGTGACGATGTGCTGATCGCGCTCTCAAGACGGGTACAACATCAGCTGCGTCCGGATGATCTGGTTTTTCGCCTCGGTGGTGACGAGTTTGCGGTGCTGGTTGGCCCACTCCAGCGACAGCATGAGGTGGAAGAGGTGATTGGCCGCATCCAGCAGGCGATGAGCGAACCGGTGGCGCTGCGTGACGGTCGTCAGCTGGTGGCCGGGGTGAGTGTCGGCTTCGCCGTCTATCAGGCGGGCATGAGTGCCAGCGTGCTGTGTGATCAGGCCGATGCAGCCATGTATCTGGCGAAACGGGCGCGCCGCAGCGAACAGCAAACCATCGCCTGACTGGCAAGAATAACAACATAAACAAGGAGCAAACCATGAAGATCACCCACCTGTTGAAAGTGACCCTGCTGGGGTTGATGTTGTCGCTGCTGGCCGGTTGCCAGAGCGCGCCCAAGGGGTTGACCCCGGAGCAGATCGCCGTGCTCAAGGAGCAGGGCTTTTATCTGACCGATGAGGGGTGGACGCTGGATCTGGCCAACCGGGTGCTGTTTGCCAACAACGTGGGGGCGCTCAATCCCCAGACTCGCCAATCCGTTGAAAAACTGGGTAAAACACTGCTTGGCGTAGGGTTGGACAAGGCGCGGGTGGATGGCCACACCGATAATACCGGCGAGAGCAGCTACAACCAGCAACTCTCCCTGAAGCGGGCCCAGTCGGTGGCCGATGTGCTGGTCTCGGTCGGCATGAAGCCAGCCAATCTGGAGATCCATGGCCGTGGCGAGACCATGCCGCTGGCGGATAACAAGACCAGAGAGGGCCGGGCCGCCAACCGCCGGGTTGCCATCGTCATCAGCGATCAATAACCCTTTCATCGTTTCGTTACCCATAAAAAAAGAGCGCCCGACCGGCGCTCTTTTTGATCGCGACAGTTGGGGTCGCGAGGGCATAGGGTTACTGCGCGCTATTTTGCCCGTTATTGTCGTGATGGCTGCGCAGTCGGATGTTGATCATCTCCACCACCAGCGAGAAGGCCATGGCGAAGTAGATGTAGCCCTTCGGAATATGCAGGTCCATCCCCTCGGCCATCAGGGCGAAACCGACCAAGGTGAGGAAGGAGAGGGCCAGCATCTTGATGGTGGGGTGGCTGTCGACGAAATCACCGATGGATTTGGCGGCAAACATCATGATAAAGACGGCGATCATGATGGCCAGCACCATCACCGGCACGTGATCGGCCATACCGACTGCGGTGATCACCGAGTCGAGGCTGAACACGATATCGAGGATGGCGATCTGGATCAGGGTGCTGATAAAGCCCGAGGCCGCTTTGCTGACGCTCTCCGGCTCGGCCGCCCCTTCCAGGGTGACGTGGATCTCGTGAGCACTCTTGCCGATGAGGAACAGGCCCCCCAGCAGCAGGATCAGGTCGCGGCCGGAGATGGCTTCACCCAGCACGGTGAAGAGCGGATCGGTGAGGCGCATCACCCAGGCCAGCGAGAGCAGCAGCAGGATCCGGGTACCCATGGCGAGCCCCAGACCCAGAATACGCGCTTTTTGACGCTGCGCCTCCGGCAGGCGACCGACCAGGATGGAGATAAAGATGATGTTGTCGATGCCCAGCACGATCTCGAGCAGGGTAAGGGTGGCGAGTGCGACCCAGGCAGAGGGATCAAGAACCCATTCCAGCATGATTGAACCTTGGTTGAAAATTGGTTGGAAAATTGAAGCAGCGCATTCTAGCAGGGGCGCCACTGCTTGTCCCAGAGGGGGGAAAAGATAAAAATGGTGGCCATCGCAAGGGAGGCAGGCATGTTTCGATTAGGGTTCATTATTAATCCGGTCGCCGGGATTGGCGGTGCAGTGGGGCTCAAGGGCAGTGACGGTGTGGTTGCCGAGGCGCTGGCCCGAGGCGCGGTGCCCAAAGCGCAGGAGCGGGCGCGGCAAGCTCTGTTGCCACTGTGCGAGCTGAGCGTCCCGTTTGAACTGCTGACGGTGGCGGGAGAGATGGGGGAGGCGGTGGCCCGCGAGCTGGGGTTGCCCTGTCGGGTCATCTATCAACCGGTCGGGGATAGCACCTCGGCCGATGATACCCGCCACGCCGCCGGGCTGATGCGCGAAGCCGGGGTCGATCTGCTGCTGTTTGCCGGTGGTGATGGCACGGCGCGGGATATCTGCGCCGCGGTGGGGGAGTCCTGCCATGTGCTCGGCATTCCCGCGGGGTGCAAGATCCACTCCGGCGTCTACGGGGTGACGCCCGCTGCCAGCGGGCGGGTGGTGGCGCGGATGATCGCAGGGGAACTGCTCAGCCTGATCGATGCCGAGGTGCGCGACATCGACGAGGAGGCGTTTCGCACGGGCAAGGTGCGGGCCCGCCACTACGGCCAGCTGAAGGTGCCCGGCGATCTGCGTTACGTACAGGCGGTAAAACAGGGGGGCAAGGAGTCCGAAGAGCTGGTGTTGGCGGATCTCGCCGCCGGTGTGGTGGAGCAGATGGAGCCCGATACCCTCTATCTGATGGGCTCCGGCAGCACGGTGGCAGCCTGTATGGCAGAGCTCGGTCTGGAAAATACTTTGCTCGGTGTGGATCTGGTGGAAAATGGCCGACTTATCGGGCAGGATCTCAGCGCCGCCGAGATCCTGACCCGGATCCGCGGCCGTCGCTGCCGACTGATCATGACCCTGATAGGCGGACAGGGACATCTGTTCGGGCGCGGAAATCAGCAATTGAGTCCAGAGGTGATTCGGTGTGTCGGGCTGGAGAATATCCAGGTGCTGGCAACCAAAGCCAAGCTTGCCGCCCTTGCGGGCAGGCCGCTGCTGGTGGATACCGATGATCCCGAATTAAACCGGGCGTTGCGTGGTTATCTGCGAATAACCACGGGATACAAGGATCAGGTCATCTACCCGGTGGCCAACCCGGAATAGGACGCCAAGGACGCTGCTGGCCTGGCGCCAGAGAGCTGCAATCAACCGGATTGCGGTTCCATACTCCCGAATTTTTTGCCGCAAATGAGGCTGCGTTACATGACGATTCACGATTTTGAGCACAAGTTGTTGGGACTGATCGACAGCATGGTTGCCACCGCGACCGATGATGAGCTGTTTGCGGGGGGTTACCTGCGAGGTCATATCTCATTGGCCGTTGCCCGGGCCGAGCTGGAAGGCAAGACCCTGGTGCGGGACGTCAAGAGCTATGTGCTGCGCAGCCTCAACGAGGCGATCTTGCAAGGTGAGCTATCTGAAGAGGATGAAAAACTGGTGCAGGCGATGTGGAGTCGTTTGCAACAAGACGCAGAAGCTTGATCGGATACACAATTCAAACTGAAGTTTGAGTTTATCCTTCCCCTGAAGTTAGTGAAAGGTTAATAATAAGTTTCGCCTTTTGTTTCAGGGATTAAACTATGGCCTCTTCCTCACGCATTGCCAATAAACTGCCGCTCGAGATGCTCTATCAGTGGGAGCGGCAGTGTCCTGATCGAACCTACCTGCGTCAAACCATCAACCGCGAATATGTCGATTTCACCTGGGGTGAAGTGGCCGATGAAGCGCGGCGGATGGTTACGGCCTTGCGTCACCTCGGTCTGGTGGCCGGTGACAAGGTGGCGCTGCTCTCCAAGAACTGTGCCCAGTGGTTTATCGCCGATCTGGCGATGCAGATGGGGCAGTATGTGAGCGTGCCCATCTACCCGACCGCCAACGTCGACACCATCGAATATGTGCTGCGCCATAGCGAGGCCAAAGCGATCTTCGTCGGCAAGTTGGATGACTGGAAGAGTCAGGAGGCGGGCGTACCCGACGATCTGCTGCGCATCGCCTTCCCCTATGACACCATGCCGGCCAGCCACCAGTGGGATGACCTGCTGGAGGCGCACGAGCCGATCCCTGACAGCCCGGTGCAGGCCCCTGACTCCCTGCTGAGTCTGGTCTACACCTCTGGCAGTACCGGCAAGCCGAAAGGGGCCATGCTGAGCGTCGAGCGCTACGCCTGGTCGTGCGAGAAGCTGGTGGAGACGGTGAGCCTGAGCCAGGCCGATCGGGGCTTCTCCTACCTGCCGCTGGCCCATATTACCGAGCGGGTCTACATCTATGGCGGCAGTCTCTATGGCGGCGCTACCATCGCGTTCCCCGAATCCCTCGACACCTTTATCGAAGATGTCAAACGCTGCCGTCCCACCGTCTTTATCTCGGTGCCGCGGCTGTGGGCCATGTTCCGCATCAAGATCCACGAGAAGCTGCCCCAGAACAAACTGGCGTTGCTGCTCAAGATCCCGCTTATCTCCGGCCTTATCAAACGCAAGCTGCAAAAGGGGTTGGGACTGGATCAGGCCCGGGTACTCGGCTGCGGCTCCGCGCCTGTCTCCCCTGCGCTGCTTGAGTGGTATCTGAGCATTGGCCTCAAGGTGACGGAAGCCTGGGGCATGACCGAGAACCACGCCTACTCCACCATCAACTACCCATTCCGCGCCGACAAGATCGGCACCGTCGGCAAGGCGGGGATCGGGGTGACCATCAAGATCTCCGACGAGGGGGAGATCCTCTGCCGCTGCGAAGGGATGATGCTGGGTTACTACAAGGATCCCGAGCACAGCGCCGAGGCCATCGATGCCGAGGGGTGGCTGCACACTGGCGACATGGGCAAGCTGGACAAGGAGGGTTATCTCACCATCACCGGCCGGATGAAGGATGTGTTCAAGACCGCCAAGGGCAAGTATGTGGCGCCGGTGCCCATCGAGGGACTGCTGGGGCAGGAGCCCATCATCGAACAGCTCTGCGTGATTGGTTACGGCATGCCCCAGCCCATTGCGCTGGTGCAGCTGGCCGAGAGTGCCATGAGGGGCAATCGGGAGGAGGTCAACGCCAGACTGGAAGCGGCGCGGGTTCGGGTCAACGATCAGCTGGAATCCCACGCCAAGATCCGCGGCATTCTGGTAGTGAAAACCCCCTGGAATATCGAGAACGGCGTGCTGACCCCCACCATGAAGATCAAGCGTCACCTGCTGGAGCAAAAGTACGCCCAGGTCGGGGATCGCTGGCCCTCATCGCAAGTGGTGGTGTGGGAGGAGTAAATCCCCCATTTTCCACATCGCGACAAACAACAACGGCCCTTGATGGGCCGTTGTTGTTTTTGGGGGTTATCACTCGCCGCCATTTGGCGGGCAAGTGAGAAACGAGCTCCCGGTTAGATCTGCGCCAGCGCGGCGGCCAGATCGGCAATCAGATCGTCGGCGTCTTCCACCCCGATGCTGAATCGAATGAGGTCGTCATTGACCCCGGCGGCGAGGCGGCTCGCCTCGTCCATGGCGGCGTGAGTGGTACTGGCCGGATGGCAGGCGAGACTCTCGAGATCCCCCAGACTCACCGCCTGCACGAATAGCTGCAGGTTGTCGAGCAGGGTAGCGCAGCGCTCAAACCCGCCTTCCAGTTCGATGCTCACCATGCCGCCAAAGCCGCTGGCGAAGGCGCCGAGGGCATCGTGGCCCGGATGGTTGGCAAGCCCCGGGTAGATCACCTTCTTCACTGCCGGGTGGGCTGCCAGAAACTCGGCCACTTTCTGGGCATTGTGCAGGTGGGCATCCATCCGTAGCGGCAGGGTCTTGACCCCACGCTGCAGCAGGTAGGCCTCCTGCGGGCCAATGGGAGAACCGATATGTTTGAGGGCCACGGTGCGGATCGGCTTCATCAGGGCGTGAGATCCCGCTACCACCCCAGCGATGATGTCGCCGTGGCCGCCCAGATATTTGGTGCCGCTGTGCATCACTACATCGACCCCGAGTTCCAGCGGACGCAGCAGGTAAGGGGTGAGGAAGGTGTTGTCACACACTGTGATGGCGCCCACTTTGCGGGCTGCTTCCACCACCAACCGCGGATCCACCACCTTGAGGGTGGGGTTGGTCAGGGTTTCGAACAGTACCACCTTGGTGGCGGGGCGGATGTTGGCCAGCAGATCCCGATCGCTCTCGTAGGCGGTGACTTTTATGCCGGCGCGGCTGAAGGTTTGCTTGAGGAAGGCATCGGTGCCGCCGTAGAGCGGGCCGATATAGGCCACCTCATCGCCGCTGTCGGCCAGGGCATACATGATGGCGCTCACCGCTGCCATGCCGCTCGCCACCACCAGCGCTTCATCGGCACCTTCAAGCGCCGCCAGCTTCTGCTCCAGCTCGGCGGTGGTGGGGTTGCCAAAGCGGCTGTAGATAAAGCCGGGGGCCTGACCTGCAAAGCGCTCCTTGCCCGCCTGGGCGTTGAAGTAGCTGAAGGTGCTGCTCTGGTAGAGCGGGGTGGTGAGGGCGCCGGTCTGTGGGTCGATCCGCTGGCCGCTGTGTACGCTCATGGTCTTGAATTTCATCGTGTTGCTCCGTGATGACCAGGCTCTGGCCATGACTTGTTTTGTTGTTCGTTGCTTGTTGTTTTTGTCAGCGCGGGTATGTGCATGCGGCTTGTGGCTTATGCATATACCCGCCTAGGGATCTTTACGCTGCTTAGGCCGTTATCGCTTCGCTTTCAGTGCGCGGGAGGCGAGTTGGTTCCACCGGCCCATAGTGCCGCGCCGCCACATCCGGGTGGGAGCGCAGCCGCCCTTTCAGCACGTTCTCCCCCACCTGATAGAAGAGCGGATTGGTCGGGTCACTCTCCGGCCCTTGCGCCTGTGCTGCCAGCTCGGGGGAGAGGCTGAGCAGTGGCACGGTGGCATCGAGCCGCGCCGCCATAAAGAAGGCGCAGGAGAGGCGCGATACGCCGGGCGGCGGGCTCACCACCCGATGCAGGGTCGCCTTGAGATAGCCGTTGGAGGCCAGCTCAAGCAGCTCGCCGATATTGACCACCAGCGCACCCGGCAGGGGGGGCGCGGAGATCCAGCCGTTGGCCGTCTCGACCTCAAGCCCCGAATTATTGTCCTGCATCACCAGCGTCAGGTAGCCGGGATCCTTGTGGGCGCCGACCCCCTGACTGCTGCCGCCCGCCTCTTGCCCCGGGTAGTGAATCAGCTTCATGTGCTGGTAGGGGGCGCCGCGGATGCTGTCGTCAAACACGTTGGCCGGTTGCTCCAGCACCTCGGCAAAAGCGGCCAGCAGGGTGAGGGTGATATCGCTCAGCCGATCTTGCCACGCCAGCAGATGGGCTTTCATCTCTGGCAGAGTAGTCGGCCACTGGTTGGGGCCGATCAGCCGCTGCCAGGGTTCACGGATCAGGGCCGCAGGCAGGGCTTGCGCCTCATTCATGATATCGAACTGCTCCCGCAGATCCGGTCGCTGGCGGGTCAGCTCGGCACCGACCCGGTTGTAGCCGCGAAAGTGGGGGCTGTTGACCATCTGCACCGCCAGCTTCTCCTGCTCCGGCAGAGCAAAGAAGCGCTCTGCCAGCGCCAGAGTCTCTAGCATCTCAACCTTGCTCAAGCCGTGGCCGACCAGATAGAAAAAGCCCACATCGCGGGCGGCCGCGGCCAGCCTGGCCAACATAGGGCTACGCACCTCGGGTGCCCCGTTGAGGGCAGCCAGATCGATGATCGGCAGTGGTGAATGTTCCATGTGCACCTCCTCACTCTTTCGTTATCTCTGGCGCCATCTCTTCTGCTGCCTCTGGTGCGGGCAGGTCTGATGAGCGGCAAACGGGATGGCGCGACAGTGTGGCGGTGTGCGCTGCGGTGTGGCGCCATCTGGGATAAAGGGGATGCTACTGTTCGGTGTTATAAGACGGAAACAACAAATTATTCTTAGTTATATACAAAATTCGAAATGGAATTCGGTGCCTGATGGGCTGAAGGTTTTTTGCGCAGCCATTGTGGGGTAAAGGGGCAACGATGAGGGGGAGAGTGATAACCAGAGGCAAGCTGCCAGCAGCAAAAATGACCAAAACAGAAAATGGCCAAAACAGAAGGGAGGCGGATGCCTCCCTTCTGGTTGAGCGGGTGTTCACCTGACCGGAAGCGTAGGTGAGTGACTGCGCATTCTGGCCTTAACCGATTGCTGGCTCTCAGTAACCCAGGGTAAAGCGCTGGCGCTGGTGAGCCGGTTTTTCCACCTCGTTCAGCACACCGTCGGCCAGATCACCGGCGGTGATCCCGGTAGGCTGTTCGCCACTAAAGAGCACCTGATCGCCACCAATCCGATAGCCGCCGCGCTTCTCGCCCGGTTCGAGGAACACCGGGGGAGAGACAAAGCGCCAGTCGAGGGTGGTTTCACGACGCAGGGCGGTGAGACCGTCGCGGGCCGCCAGCGCCCCCTGTTTCCACTCGGCCGGAAACTCAGGGGTATCCACCAGTTGCACGCCGGGGGCAACCTCCAGACTGCCGGCGCCACCTACTACCAGCAGCCAGCTGTTGGCCGCTTTGGCTGCTGCGACGATCGCGTTGGCGCCCTTGAGGTACTGGTCGTAGATATCCGGTGTGGTCCAGCCCGGGTTGTAGGCGCTGATCACCCGATCGTGCCCCTTGAGCACCTCGGCCAATGCCTGCGGGTTTTGGGCATCCACCGCCACGGCGGTGACCTGCGGATGGGCGGCCACCTTGCTGACATCGCGGACGATGGCGGTGACGTGATGGCCGCGGCTGATGGCCTCGTTCAGGATGGCTGAACCGACAAAACCACTGGCACCGATCAGGGCAATCTTCATGGGGAACTCTCCTTCACTGTTGGAATGGGGCTATCCTACGCCGCCATTTATGATTTAATAATCACCTCAAAAATGCATTCACTTATAAGCTGGATTTAATAATGGAACAGCTCAGACGTTACGCCATCTTCGCCGCCGTGGTGGAAGCGGGCAGCATGACGGGGGCGGCCAAATCCCTTGGCATGACCCCCTCCGCCGTCAGTCAGCATATCAGTCAGCTCGAAAGCCTGCTCGGACTGCCCCTGCTCCATCGCTCCACCCGTCGTCTCAGTCTGACCGAGGCGGGAGAGGTGGTGTGGCAAGGGTGTCGGGCGTTGCAGCAGACTCTGAGCGAAACCGAGCTGCGCCTCTCGGAGGTGCGCGACGCCCTGCTCGGGGAAGTGCGGATCACCGCCCCGGTGGGGATGGCGGGCCAGCCGCTGGCGCTGGCCCTCTCACCGCTGCTGCAGGCCCACCCCGGCCTCACCATCCAGATCATCGCCGACGACGAGAAACGGGATCTCATTGCCGAGCGGATCGACGTGGCGCTGCGGGTCGGCACCTTGCCTGACTCGACCCTGGTGGCCCGCAAGCTGGGCCAGACCCGGATGCTGCTCTGCGCCGCCCCCGCCTATCTGGCGCGCAAGGGGACGCCGCGCATGCCCGACGATCTGGCGACTCACGACTGGCTCTGCGGCGACATGCTGGGCAACGGTTTGCTGCTGCAGGATGAAAAGGGTGGCGAACACAGGGTGAGGTTCAAGGCCAAGGTGCTCTGCAACAACGTGTTGCCCCTGCGCCAGTTTGCGCTGGCAGGGCAGGGGATCTCGCTGCAACCGGAGGGAGAAATTGGCGAGGATCTGGCTCAGGGGCGTCTGCTCGAACTGCTGCCCGGTTTTCGGGTGCAGCCGATGGAGATCCACGCCATCACGCCGCAGCGGGAGATCCCGGAGAAGGTGCGACGGGTGGTGGAGGCGCTGCGCAGCTATTTCGGCACGACGATGTCGTCATGAGCTGCGCCTTAATGGTTGAGAAAAGGCGCCCGATTATCCTGAAGGGGGATTATCCATAAGGCGGTTTGTCGACAAGATCGATAGCCCGGATGAGGAGATGGGCATGCTTGACTGTTAAGCATACTTAAAACGAACTGACGGCCCGCACCTGATCTTTGAGCCAATTAAGCCCGGTATCCTGACCGGAGCTCTTGTGCCAACTCATGTAGACGGGGCAATCCTCCGAGAGCCAGGGGAGGGGATAGCTGGCCAGATCCAGCGCTTGCCCCAGCTTCTCCATGTGCCACTGGCTGGCGACGCAGAGCCAGTCGGTACGACTCACCAGATGAAGGGCGGTG
The DNA here is from genome assembly GCF_040908355.1 of Aeromonas sp. R2-2. NCBI lineage: Bacteria > Pseudomonadati > Pseudomonadota > Gammaproteobacteria > Aeromonadales > Aeromonadaceae > Aeromonas > Aeromonas sp. R2-2. The sequence goes on from NZ_JBFODQ010000066.1 coordinate 46,755, forward strand.
AGCAGGGAGTCGCTCTCGTAGGCAATCTGGCGCGGCGGCAGCGGCGCCTTGGTCAGGGTGTTGAGCAGCAAGCTGTCGAGCCGCCTGGTTTGCAATACCACGTGCTTTTCGTTGAAGAAGGTGGCCATGTCGGGGGCCTGGCGGATCCTGGGGTGATCCTTGCGGCAGGCGATGCGCAGGGCCTGGGACATGATCTGCTCGTTTTCGATCCCCTGCTCCGCCATCGGCTTGGTGGCCAGCACCAGATCCACGCTGTGCAGATAGAGGCTGTTCTGGCGCAGGGCTTCGTCCTGCACCTGGGTGTTCCACTCCAGCTGACAGTTGGGGGCTTGGGTCTGCAGCAGGTTGTTGAGCTCCGGCAGGAAGAAGATATCGATATCGGGCACCCCCGCGATGCGAAAGGTGCGCCGACTGGTCTGGGGATCAAAGAGATCGGTGCGCTGCAGGCTGCGCTCCATGTCGTGCAGCGGCACCATGATCTCGTGGTGCAGACTGAGCGCTCGCGCCGTGGGGGTGATGCCGCGTCCCTGGCGGACAAACAGCGGCTCGCCCACCAGGCTGGTCAGGCGGCTGATGGCCTGGCTGATGGCCGAGGGGGTCATCTCCATCATCTCGGCGGCCGTGGTGACACCACCATAGCGGATCACCGCATCGAGGACGCGAAAGAGATTGAGATCGACTTGAGACATGGTGGCTACCGTTAAGCATGATTAAACAGTTAACATACTGAACAGCCTCTTGTCCGGCCAGCATTCCCTGCGATAACTGTGATGTTTCCCTCTCTATTCGTCATCTTCCATCTTGCCGCGAATGCGATCGAGCCTGTTTCGCAGCCATGCTTGAGTCCGGCAGGTGGCCCGCGGCATAGAGCAGCGCGACCAGCAGCAAGCCGCCCAGAAAGAGCCAGCGAGCGCTCCCCCAATGGCCGCTGTCCGTCATCAGGGCCGCCAGCAGCAAAGGCCCCAGCAGCTGACCGAGGTTGGCGAGCTGGACAAAAAAGCCCTGCACGATGGCCAGTTGCACCGGCCCCTGACTCACTCCCTGCGCAGACGAGAGGATCGCTGGCGGCGCCATGCCACCCGAAAGGGAGAGGACGAGGCACAATCCATAGGCCCACCACGGCGACAGGCCGGGCCAGAAGGCGAGCATGTCGCACAGCGCCATCAGACCCAGTGCCCAGCTGATGAGCCGATCTCGTGCCACGCCCCGGCGCAGCAGCAATGCCCCCATCAGGTTGCCGGGAATATTGGCGACCACCGCCAGCGCCGAAAGCAGGGCGATCTGGCTTTGGCCAATCCCGGGGCTGCCTTGCAACATGGTTGGCAGCCAGACAAAGAGCGCCCAGAGCATCAGGCTGTAGAGCGTGAACGCCAACCCGTAGCGCCAGAGTGCCTTCTGCCGGAGCACCGTCAGTTGGCGTAGCGGGTGGCCCGAGTTGATCGAGTTTTGGGATGCCCAGACCCGCAGTTTATCTGCTGAGCGACTGGCGAGCAGAAGCAGCAGGGCAGAGAGTTGCGGGATCATCAGGATCAGCCAGGCCAGTCGCCAGCCACCTTGTGCCGTGAGCCAGGGGGTGAGCAGCATACCCGCCGCTGCCCCGAGAGGCAGGTTGACTGCCCACAGGCTTATGGCCAGCCGTTTATCCTCCTCCCGGGTCACCGCTACGATAAAGGCGGGCATGGCCACCGAGACCAGCAAAAAGCCAATCCCCTCGACAATGCGCGACAGCAGCATCATGGCCAGCCCGGTGGCGGGCAGCGCCAACGCACCGCCTGTGACGATAACCAAAAGCCCGACAACCCCGGTTTGCCGCCCACTCCAGCGGGTCAGCAACAGGCCGAGAAAGAGGCTGAAGAGGATCGCCAGCGTATTGAAAGCTGAGGCGAGATAGCTGGCTTCGACCAGTGTCAGCCCCAGCTCGCTGCGCAGTATGCCGAGTACGGCGGGCACTTTGCCAAGGCAGAGGGCGCCGCTGGCACCGGCAAAAATGGCGAGGAAGACCAGAGGCCAGCGCGTGCTTTGTGGCTGGTAGCCAGCGAGCGTGCTCATGGCCGATATTGGCCGTTGCGCAGCCACTCATCGTTGAGCTGACCAAATTCGCCGCGCTGATAGGCATGCAGCCGATCTGCAATGGCGTCGTGGCTGTTCATGACGAAGGGGCCATGTTTGACCAGGGTTTCATTGAGCGCCTGGCCTGAGAGCAGCACGAAGTGGCAGGGCTCGGTGGCCTCAAGCTGCAGAGCCACCGCCTCGCCGCCCTCGGCAGAGAGGCTGACACCCATCCCGTGACCTGCCGGGATGAGGTGCCGCTCTCCCTCAGCCTGCAAAGTCAGCGACCCGGTCAGGGGATAGATCATGGCATTCCAGCCTGCCGCCAGCAGATGGGTGAAGCGGCTGCCGGGCGCGCAATGGCCATCGAGCAGGGTAAAGGGTTGGGGCAGCTCTGCCGAGTGTGGTGCCGTTATCCCGTTGCTGTGGCCTGCGACCACCCGTACTCGCACCCCTTCGCTATGAAACTCGGGGATGGTGGCAGCGGCTGCGTGGACGGCAAAAGGCGACATCATCTTTTGACGGGCAGGCAGGTTGACGAAGATCTGCAGGGCGTGGACATAGGGCGATGCCCCTTCCGGCTGCTCGGTATGTACGGCCCCGCGCCCGGCCGCCAGCCAGTGGAGCGCCCCCGGTTCGATGGGGCCCTGATTGCCGAGGGAGTCGTAGTTGACGTGGGGGCTCGTCGAGTCCTCGAACAGATAGGTGACGGCAGAGATCCCGGCGTGGGGATGGGGCTCGAAGGTGGGGGCGGTCATCTGGAAGTGATCCACCATCACCACGGGGTCTATCAGACCGTTGAAAAAGTGTTCGCCAAAATGGCTGGCTGCAAAGCCGCTGCCAATGCGCAGCGGTTGGCCCTTGACGGGGGCGGAGAGCGTCAGGCGTCTGGTCATCGATATAACCTCTTGAAGACAAAAGAAGCCTTCGGTCATCTGACCGAAGGCGGGGCGAGTTACGACTTCTTGGCACCCTCTTGCATCTGCCACACCAGAGTGGCGAAAGGCATGTCGAGGGCGCTGTAGACATCGTGCGCCTTGGGGTCGACGTTGCTGCGCAGCATCTCGACCGCGGCGGAGGCGTAGTCGGTGACCGGGATACCGGCCCCCAGCAAGCGTTGCAGCCCAGTGGTGCGCTTGGCTTCGTTGAAGGTGCCGGAGGCATCGAGCACCACCCGGGCATCATAGCCGGCAGCCTTGGCAGAGAGGGCCGGGAAGCTGGCGCAGATCTCGAGGGATACCCCGGCGATGATCAGTTGTTTGCGGCCGGTCTTCTCAATGGCGGCGCGCACGGCGGGATCGTCCCAGGCGTTGATGACGGTGCGGTTGATCACCTTCACATCCGGCAGGGCACTGGTCAGTTCAGGCATGGTGGGGCCCCACATGCCATCGGGCATGGTCGCGGTCACGATCACCGGCACGCCGAGGGCGCGGGCGGCGTTGGCCAGCGCCACCACGTTGTGCTTGAGCTCGCCCACCGTGGTGTCGCGCACGCCGCTCAGCAAGCCGACCTGATGGTCGACCAGCAGCAGTACCGCATTGTCTCGGGAGAGCATCTCCAGATAGCGGTTGGGTGATACAGTCGGATGGCTGGCAGCCTCGGCGGCCATGGCCGGTGTCGCTGTGGTGGCCAGCGTGGTGGTCAGGGTCGCCAGACCGAGCAGGGTGGCAGAGCAGATTTGTCGCAGTTTCATGGTGAACTCCTTGTGATATTGGAACAGTCAAACGGCCCTTGCTGGTGGGGCGGATTGCCCGCGCAGCAACCTTCTGATGGGGACAGGGCCATTATGATGGCTGCAAAAATGGCGACAATCTGGTGAAATAGGTTCTTATCGTTCTATTGGTGGAACGATGTGAATGCACCTCACCCTGACCAAGGCTACTCGATGACACCACTGGAACTTGATTTGAATGATCTCTATCTCTTCACCCATGTGGTGCAGCGACAGGGATTCACTGCCGCCGCGCGGGCGCTTGGCGTGCCCAAGTCGCGGATCTCGCGCCGGATCCGGCTGCTGGAGGAGCGGCTGGATACCCGGCTGCTGCAACGTACCTCGCGCCAACTCAGCCTGACCGATGCCGGTGAGGTGCTCTATCGCCACTGTCAGGCGATGTTGGCCGAAGCGCAGGCGGGAGAGGCGGCTGTGCGGCAACGGCAGCAGGAGCCGAGCGGTCTGGTGCGGATCAGCGTGCCCATTACCATGGCCGATGCGCTGCTTGCCCGCTTGTTGCCCGCTTTTATGGCGCAATACCCCAAGGTGAGGCTCGCCGTGCAAGCCAGCAACCGGCAGGTGGATCTGCTGGAGGAGGGGCTGGATGTGGTGATCCGCGGGGTGGCCTTCGAGCAGGCCCCCTCCAGTCTGGTGCAGGTGCCACTCTGCACGGTGCAGTGGGGCGTGCTGGCGACCCCGGCGTGGCTCTCGCGCCACAATGCGCTGGCGCACCCTAGCCAGCTGGAGGGAGAGGATGCCCTGCTTTTCAGCTCGCTGGAGCGTCAGGCCGATCTGTTGCGGCTGCGGCACGACAGTGGGGAGAGTGAGGAGGTGGCGGTCAATGTGCTGCTGCGCAGCGACAATGTGCAAACCCTCAAACAGGCGGCGCTGGCGGGGCTCGGGATGGTGGGCTTGCCACTTTACGCCTGCGTGAGTGAGTTGGCGGATGGGCGGCTGCAACAACTGCTGCCCGAGTGGCGTCCCAAAGATGGCAAGCTGGTGATGCTCTATCCCGCGCGGCGCGGTCTGTCACCGGCGGTCAGGGCCCTCATCGACTTTATCAAGGTGCAGTTGCCTGCACTGTTGGCAGAGGTCGGTCAGCCACGCTGAGGAGGGTTATCCCTCCATCTTGCGGCGAATGCGCTCGAACAGGCTCTGCAGGCAGGCTTGATCCCGATCGGCGGCCCGCACCGCGCCGTACATATGGCGACGAATACCGCTGCCTAGGGGGCGGGCGCAGAGCATCCCCTGTCTGACAAATTCGTCGCTGGCCCAGCGCGGCAAGGCGGCAACCCCGAGCCCGGCGGCGGCCATCTGCAGCATCACCGAGGTGTTGTCCACCGGCTTGCAGCGGGCGGGCTCCACCCCGGCTGGTTGCAAAAAGCGGCTGAAGATATCCATGCGGCTGCGCTCCACCGGATAGACCAGCAGCACCTCCGGCACCAGATCGCCCGGCTCGATGTGGCTCTGGTGGCAGAGGGGATGATCCGGCGCCATCACCAGAGTCAGATCGAAGGCAAACAGCGGCTCGAAGTGGAGATCGCCGCGGGCCTGCACGTCCGAGGTGAGCAGCAGGTCGAGCTGGCCGCCGAGCAGGGCATTGATGGCATCAAAGCCCGGCACCGACTCCACCTCCAGATCCACCCCAGGCCACTGGCGGCGAAATTCCGGCAACAGCGGCAACAGCCACTGGATGCAGCTGTGGCAATCGAGCGCCAGATGCAGCCTGCCCGCATCGCCGCTCTGCAAGGCCTGCAACTGCTTCTCGGTCTGGGTCAGGGCGGGCAATACCTGACGGGCGAGGGCGAGCAGCTGGCTGCCGGCTGCGGTCAGCACCAGCGGACGGCTTTTGCGCAGGTAGAGCTCCAGATTGAGGCGGGTCTCCAGCTCTTTGAGCTGGTGGGAGAGGGCGGACTGGGTGAGGTTTAGGGTCAGCGCCGCACCGGCCAGTGAGCCCTGCTCGGCCAGCGCGGTCAATGTTTTCAAGTGTTTGATCTCTATCCCTGTATTGCTTGGCACTGCCATAAGATGGCTCCTTGTGAGATTGCGTCTGGCGCTGAGGTTGCGGTCGGCGTTTACCCTGTTGCGCTTCTTGACTGCGGCACCTCTTGCATCTGTAAACATCGGCCTCTGTATCCTCGCGGTGAACCTGACTGGCGGTCAGTTGAGGATTATTTGAGAGCCACTTGAAGAGGATTCAATAGCCAGCGTCACCTTATCTTGTCATTTTGGATGTGTAAACATCTGGATGGCTAAATCATCCAGTTTCCCATCAGATGAATGAGCATAAGGAAATGAACCTATGACACGAGCACACACCCTGGGCTTCCCCCGTATCGGCGCCAAGCGCGAGCTGAAATTTGCCCTCGAATCCTACTGGCGTGGTGAGACCACTCAGGCCGAACTCGTTGCCGTGGGCAAGACGCTGCGTGAGCGCCACTGGCAGGCCCAGCACGGCGCCGGGGTCAATCTGCTGCCGGTGGGCGACTTTGCCTGGTACGATCAGGTGCTCGGTACCAGCCTGCTGGTGGATGCGGTGCCTGCCCGCCACCGCCATGGCGAGACCGATCTCGACACCCTGTTCCGGGTGGCCCGCGGCCGTGCGCCGACCGGCCCGGCGGCGGCCGCCGCCGAGATGACCAAATGGTTCAACACCAACTATCACTATCTGGTGCCGGAGTTCAGCCGTGATCAGCGCTTCAAGCTGGGCTGGAGCCAGCTGTTTGACGAGGTGGAAGAGGCCAAAGCGCTGGGGCTGCCGGTCAAGGCGGTGCTGCTGGGACCGGTCTCTTATCTGTGGCTCGGCAAGGAGAAAGAGAGCGGCTTCTCCCGCCTTGAACTGCTCGATCGCCTGCTCATCGTCTATCAGGAGATCCTGGCCAAGTTGGCCGCCCAGGGAGTGGAGTGGGTACAGATCGATGAGCCGGCGCTGACGCTGGACCTGCCGGACGAGTGGCGGCTGGCCTACCTCAACGCCTACGAGCGCCTTGCGGGCCCTTGCAAGCTGCTGCTCACCACCTATTTCGGTTCGGTGGCCCATCAGCGCGACATTATCACCAGCCTCAAGGTAGATGGCCTGCATCTGGATCTGGTGGCCGCCCCCGAGCAGCTGGAAACCCTGGTGCCGCATCTGCCGGCCCAGTGGGTCATCTCCGCCGGGGTGATCAATGGCCGCAACGTCTGGCGCGCCAATCTGGCCAAGCTGGCGCCGACTCTGAAGGCACTGAAAGCCAAACTCGGCGAGCGGCTCTGGGTGGCCTCATCCTGCTCATTGCTGCACAGCCCGGTGGATTTGACCCTGGAGCAGGAGCTGGATCCCCAGACCCGCAGCTGGTTCGCCTTCGCCTTGCAAAAATGTTTCGAGCTGGGACTGCTCAGAGAGTATCTGGATGGGGGCGAGCTCGACAAAATCACCGCCTACAGCCAGCCCATCGTGGATCGGGAGTCCGACAGCCGGGTGCACAAAAAAGCGGTGCAGTCACGGCTCGCCAGCCTCACCAACAGCGATTTTGATCGCCACAGCCCCTATCCGGTCAGGGCCGAGCTGCAGCGCTCGGATCTCAAGCTGCCGCTGCTGCCCACCACCACCATAGGCTCCTTCCCGCAGACCTCCCAGATCCGGGTATTGCGGCAGGATTGGCGCGCCGGTCGCATCGATGACAGTGCCTACGAGGCGGGCATTAAGGCCGAGATCCGCGATGCCATCGCGCGTCAGGAGGCCATCGGGCTGGACGTGCTGGTTCATGGTGAGGCCGAGCGCAACGACATGGTGGAGTATTTCGGTGAGCTGCTGGATGGCTTTGCCATCACCCGCTTCGGCTGGGTACAGAGCTATGGCTCACGCTGCGTCAAGCCGCCGGTGATCACCCGCGATATTGACCGCCCGACTCCCATGACGCTCGAATGGACCCGATTTGCCCAGAGCCTGACCGACAAGCCGGTGAAGGGGATGCTGACTGGCCCTGTGACCATCCTCTGCTGGTCCTTCCCGCGCGAAGACGTGAGCCGCGAGCAATCGGCCCTGCAAATCGGGCTGGCTATTCGCGACGAGGTGGCAGATCTGGAAGCCGCCGGCATCAAGATCATCCAGATCGACGAACCGGCGATCCGTGAAGGCTTGCCCCTGCGCAAGCAGGATCATCAGGCTTATCTCGACTGGGCGGTGCGCGCCTTCCGTCTGAGCGCGAGCCCGGTGGCGGACAGCACCCAGATCCACACCCACATGTGCTACAGCGATTTCAACCTCATCATCGAGGCGGTGGCGGCGTTGGATGCGGATGTGATCACCATCGAGACCAGCCGCAGCCAGATGCAGCTGCTCGAAGCGTTCGAACGCTTCAACTACCCCAACGAGATTGGCCCGGGCGTCTACGACATCCACTCGCCAAATGTGCCGAGCCAGAGCTGGATTGAGGGGTTGCTGCGCAAAGCCGCCAAGCAGATCCCGGCCGAGCGGCTCTGGGTCAACCCGGATTGCGGCCTCAAGACCCGCGGCTGGGAAGAGACAGAAGCCGCCCTCAAGGTGATGGTTGATGCCACCAAGGCGCTGCGGGCCGAGCTGGCGTAACCGGCAAGCCGTGACAGCCATCGGTAAGGTGGCGTGCTGACAAACGAACAAGAGAGGGGAAGCCACTGCTTCCTCTCTCTTTTTTCGTTGGCCACTTTTTCCACTGGATCCTGAACCTTGCCGCAGCCCGCTTTGCACTAGGCTCAGAGTTGGCAGAAGTGGATGGAGTCGCGGCCATGAGAGTCAGTCTGGGGAGTGCAATCCTGTGGGGATTGCTGATGTGGCAGAGTGTATGGGCGGCGCCAGCGGCCGAGTTGAAGATGGTCTACTTTGACGACTTTGCCCCATATTCGTGGCGTGACGAACAGGGCAGGATGCGCGGGCTGATGATCGACGTGATGGATCGGGTGGTTGTGCAGATGGGGCTGCGGGTGCGCCACGAAGGCTATCCGTGGCAACGGGCGCAAAAACTGGTGCGGATGGCGCAGGCCGATGGTTTTGTCACCATCGCCACTCAGGAGCGGCGCAGCTATACCCTGATTGTGGAAGAGCCGGTCACTACCACTGTGCTAACCATTTTTACCCAGCGCGCCCATCCCCGCATGGCGGAGTTTCAGCGAGCCAGCCGCTTGAGCGACTTCAAATCGCTTACCTTTCTCGACTATTTCGGTAACGGCTGGGGCAAGGAGAACCTGGCGGGCTTCACCGTTCATCACACCATCAATGTCGATAATGTCTTCAAAATGCTGGCGGCGGGGCGGGGGGACCTGATGGTGACCGACCCACTTGTGGCACGCTTCAAACTCAACCAGCTGGGTCTCTCCGGGTTGGTGGTCGAGGTGCCGCTGCAGCTTGACTCTACCCCGTTCAATCTCTGCATCGGCAAGCACTCCCGCTTCAATACCCGGATAACCGAGTTCAACAGTGCCCTGCAACAGCTGCGACAAAGCGGCGAGTTGGCGCGTATCGTCGAACGATATCGTTGATGCGCGGCCGCCATCTGCTGTTTGCCAACGGCGTGTCTATCTTGGCGTCATATCGGCGATGGTTGCCCAGAAGGCATCGATCAAGGGCCCCTTGTTGTGGGGCGGACGGATAAGGCCAATGGTCCAGCAGGCTTCCCCGTCTCTAAGGGGCAGGGTGATCACATCCGGGTGCTCTATGGTGGTGGAGGAGGGGACCAGGGTCCAGGCGATCTCTGCGGCCGCGGTGGCGACGCCCGCTGCAAAGTCGTTGACATACTGGATCCCCTGAAAGCGCAGCCCGCTCTGGGCCAGATAGTTCATCAGGTGATCGTAAAAGGACGGCGCCTTGTCCCGACGCAGGATCGCCAGCGGCTTGTCCACCAGATCCGCCAGCTCCCTCACATCGCGGTAGCTGGCGGGCAGTACGGCGACAAAGTGGGCCTCGACCACCGGCAGGGCGTGCCACCCCTTGGGGGCGGGCAGGCGGCAAAAACCGAGATCCAGCTTGCCTTCACTGAGCGCCAGTAGTTGGTGGTGAGTAGAGAGATCGTTGAGCTCAATGGTCACCTGCGGCCGCTCGGCGCGAAAACGGGCAATGGCGGCGGGCACCAGGATTTTGGTGGCCACGCCAAAGCCGATGCGCAGGGTGCCGACATTGCCCGCCAGCACGTCGCGGGCGGTGCGCGAGAGCTGCTCGCTCTGGATGACTACTGCGCGGGCATCCTCATACAGCGCCCTGCCCAGTCCGGTGAGGCGAGTGGTACTGGCGTTGCGCTCGAACAGTTCACCGCCCAGCTCCTCCTCCAGTCGCCTGATCTGTTTGCTCAGGGCCGACTGGGTAACGTGCTGACGTACCGCCGCCTGGCCGAAGTGCAGTACCTCCCCCAGAGTGACGAAGGCTTTCAGATCCCGTAGCTCCATCAGGGCTCCTTTCATTCTTGTTGGGAATGTTGAGTGGTCAAATTTGTCATTGGACGGAATTTTAGAAGTGATGGATGCTTATGCCAATTCATTTCGGATGCCCCGGCACGGGGGCGCCGAGTTATCAGAGATGGTTGACACCATCAGCGCAGAAGGAGCAACACCAGATGCATCACCACAAGTTCAACGACTTCCCGAGCGATTTTCTGTGGGGCGCCGCCTCCGCCGCCTATCAGGTGGAGGGGGGCTGGAATGCCGATGGCAAGGGGCCTTCGGTGTGGGATCTCTTCACCAAGCTGCCGGGCAAGACCTTTGAGGGGAGCAACGGCGATGTGGCGGTGGATCACTACCACCGCATGGAAGAGGACGTGGCGCTGATGGCCGAGATGGGGCTCAAGGCTTACCGCTTCTCGGTGAGCTGGCCGCGCATCTATCCCACCGGTCGGGGGGAGGTGAACGAGGCGGGTCTGGCCTTCTACGAGAAGCTGATCGACACCCTCTTGGCCCACCAGATTGAGCCGGTGCTGACCCTTTATCACTGGGATCTGCCGCAGGCGCTGCAAGATGAGTACGGCGGTTGGGAAGACCGACGGATCATCGACGACTTCGAGCGCTACTGCGTGACCCTCTATCAGCGCTTTGCCGGCAAGGTGAAGTACTGGGTCTCTCTCAACGAGCAGAACTACAACCTGACTAACGCCTATCAGCTCGGCACCCATCCGCCCGCTGTGCAGGATCGCAAGCGCTTCTTTGCCGCCAACCATATCGCGTTTCTGGCCAACGCCCGGGTGATCAAGGCGTTTCGCCAGCATGTGCCAAACGGCCTCATCGGCCCGAGCTTTGCCTACTCCCCTGCCTATCCGGCGTCGTGCGACCCGAAAGATATGCTGGCCTATGAAAACGCGGAGGAGTTCAACAACCTCTGGTGGCTGGATGCCTACTGCTTTGGCCGCTATCCGCAGGCGGCGCTCGCTTACTTGCGAGAAAACGGCGATGCGCCGGAGATCCTGCCGGGCGATATGGAGTTGCTGCGCGAGGGGACGCCCGACTACATCGGCGTCAACTACTACTACACCCTGACCTACACCGATAACCCCTTGGGCGGTCAGACCCTGCAGCGGATCAACACCACCGGCAAGAAGGGTACTACGCCATCGAGCGGCATCCCCGGCCTCTACAAGACGGCGCCCAATCCGCACCTTGAGACCAGCAACTGGGACTGGGCCATCGACCCGACCGGGATGCGCATCGCGCTGCGTCGCCTCTCTTCCCGCTATGGCCTGCCGCTGATGATCACCGAGAACGGTCTTGGCGAGTTCGACAAGCTGGAGGCGGGCGACAAGGTGAACGATGCGTACCGCATCGATTACCTGCGCAGCCACGTCAAGGCGTGCCAGGAGGCGATGCAGGATGGGGTGGAATTGCTCGGCTACTGCGCCTGGTCGTTCACCGACATCCTGAGCTGGCTCAACGGCTACCAGAAGCGTTACGGCTTCGTCTATGTGGAGCGTGACGAGCAGGGGGGCTCCCTTCGCCGGATCAAGAAAGCGAGCTTCCACTGGTACAGCCAGGTGATTGCGAGCCAGGGCAAGCAGCTCTGACGATGTATCGCGTCGCGTAACCAGCGGGCCCGGGCAATCCCCGGGCCCGCGCTGTTTGTGGCGGGGGAGAGGGGGCAAGCCGGTTTCTCTCTGTGCGACTCACCCCTCTTTGCTGATTTTTGTCCTGCCAAAGCCGCCGACCCCTGCTATTATCTGCGGCCGAACATGAGCCAATAAAAATCAGGATATCGTGATGACTGACCACACTTTTATTCCCGGCAAGGACGCGGCGCTGGAAGACTCCATCGAACGCTTCCAGACCAAGCTGCAAGCCTTGGGCTTTGATATTGAAGAGGCCTCCTGGCTCAACCCCGTGCCGAACGTCTGGTCGGTGCATATTCGCGACAAAGAGTGCGCCCTCTGCTTTACCAACGGCAAGGGGGCCAGCAAGAAGGCGGCCCTCGCGTCTGCCCTTGGCGAATATTTCGAGCGTCTCTCTACCAACTACTTCTTCGCCGACTTCTATCTGGGCGAGCAGGTCGCCAACGGCGATTTCGTTCACTACCCGAACGAGAAGTGGTTCCCCATCGAGGGTGACCAGTTCCCGGCCGGTCTGCTAGACAGCTTCACCCGCAAGTTTTACAACCCGGATGGTGAAGTGACCGCCGACATGCTGGTGGATCTGCAGTCAAACAACGAGGAGCGCGGTATCGTCGCCCTGCCGTTCGAGCGTCAGTCCGATCACGAGACCGTCTACATCCCGATGAACATCATCGGCAACCTCTATGTCTCCAACGGCATGAGCGCTGGCAACACCAAGACCGAAGCGCGCACCCAGGCGCTCTCCGAAGTGTTCGAGCGCCACGTGAAGAACAAGATCATCGCCGAGGCCATCAGCCTGCCGTTGATCCCGGACGAGGTCATTGCCCGTTATCCGGGGATTGCCGCCTCCATCGCGGCGCTCGAAGCGGAAGGCTTCCCCATTTACAGCTTCGATGCCTCTCTGGGTGGCCGTTATCCGGTCATCTGCGTGGTGCTGCTCAACCCGAGCAACGGTACCTGCTTTGCCTCCTTCGGTGCCCACCCGCGCTTCGAAGTGGCCTTCGAGCGTACCGTCACCGAGCTGCTGCAGGGCCGCGGTCTCAAGGATCTCGACGTGTTTGTGCCGCCGTCATTCGACAACGAGCAGGTGGCGGATCACCACAACCTCGAGACCCACTTCATCGACTCCTCGGGCCTTATCAGCTGGGACCTGTTCAAGCAGGATGCGGACTTCGAGTTTGCCGACTGGGATTTTCGTGGCACCTCGCAGGAGGAGTTCGATCACCTGATCGGCATCTTCCACGAGTTGGAGCAGCCGGTCTATATCGCCGACTACGAGCATCTGGGTGTCTACGCCTGCCGCATCCTGGTGCCGGGCATGTCCGACATCTATCCGGCCGAAGATCTGCTGCTGGCCAACAACAATATGGGCGCCAACCTGCGCGAAGTGATCCTGGCACTGCCATCACTGGATTGGGATGCCGAGCAGTACATGGCGTTGTTTGATCAACTGGATGAAGAGGGGCACGACGAGCGTACCCGTGTACGCGAGCTGCTGGGCATCGCCGCTGCCAAGGGTACCGCGCTGCACACCCTGCGCGTTGGCGAGCTGAAAGCCATGCTGGCGCTGGCCGCCGGTGAGCTGGAGACTGCTCTCGATCTCATCGATTGGACCATGGAGTTCAACCAGTCAGTGTTCACTGCCGAGCGTGCCAGTTACTACCGCGCCCTGCGTGCCTGCGTCGAGTTGTTCCTCGACGAGGAGCGGGATCCGGAACAGTATCGCGCCGTCTTCACTCGCATGTATGGCGAAGAGACGCTGGCACAGGCATGGGCTAACGCCACTGGCGAAGCACGCTTCCACGGGCTGGAGGCGGCCGACCTGTCGCTCTCCCAGTTCCCGCTGCACCAGAAGCTGCTGGCGGCTTACGAGAAGCTGCAGAAGGCCAAGCGAGCCCATCACTGGGCGTGATCGTTGCTGTAAAGGAAGGGGCCGAGTGGCCCCTTCTGTTTATCGTGCGGCAAGGCACGGGATTGTTATTCAAAGATGAAATAAAAAACAAAAAATACCCCTAAGGGGGTTGATGACAGGGCAGGGGATGTGCTGGCGATCTGCAAAGATATCTTGCCAATACCACATTTCCATGATCGAAAATAAATTCTTTAAAATCATTGCATTAAAAATGTGATATTTCTGTTTCAGCTGATACCTGGTGTAAAGTGGCGTAGCCATCGCACTAAAATATTTGTAGTAAAATTACATTCGCACTCTGATAAACTTGATCAATGTCAATTTTGGCTATTTGGCCCTTTGTTATGATTTCAACAGGCAAAACATTCAGGTAGAAAATAATTGAAAGCTGAATCTCCATTCGATTGTCTCAAGCCCGAAGCCATCGCTGCACTGGCTGAAGACATCACCTATGCCAAGGCTACCAAGCCAGCATACAAGGTCATTCCACTGGCCATTACTGCAGGCGCTTTCATCGCCATCGCATTTATCTTCTACATCACAGTGACGACCGGAACCGGCTCCATGCCTTGGGGTATGGCCAAGTTGGTGGGCGGTCTCTGCTTCTCTCTCGGACTTATTCTCTGTGTGCTGCTCGGTGCCGAGTTGTTCACCTCCACCACCCTGACGCTGGTGGCCAAGGCTGCCAATCGCATCAGCTGGGCTCAGCTGCTCAAGAACTGGGGTCTGGTCTACTTCGGCAACCTGATTGGCGGTCTGCTGATGGTGGCGCTGATCATCGTTTCTGCCGAGTACACGGCCGCAGACGGTCAGTGGGGTCTCAATGCCCTCAAAGTGGCCCAACACAAAATTCACCACACCTTCTTTGAAGCGGTGGCGCTGGGTATCCTCTGTAACCTGATGGTATGTCTTGCTGCCTGGATGGCTTTTGGAGCCCGCAGCGCGACTGACAAGGTAGTGGTTATGCTGCTGCCGGTTGCTATGTTCGTTGCCTCAGGTTTCGAGCACAGCATCGCAAACATGTTTATGATTCCGGTTGGTATCGCTATCCACAGCGTGGCTAGTCCGGAATTTTGGCAGGCCATCGGCCAGGATCCGGCAACCTTTGCTGACCTGACCGTATCCAACTTCGTCCTACACAACCTCATCCCCGTGACCATCGGCAATATCATCGGTGGTGGCGTGATGGTTGGTCTGACTTACTGGTTTATCTTCCGTCGTCATCATTAAGGATGATTGCGGGATACTACATCAATACCGTGTGAGGTAATGAAAAATGGCAGAACTTAACGAACAGTTCCAAAAAGCATGGGAAGGCTTCGCGGCCGGTGAATGGCAGACCTCTGTCAACACCCGTGACTTCATCCAGAAGAACTACACCCCGTATGAAGGTGACGAGTCCTTCCTGGCTGGCGCGACCGAAGCGACCACCAAGCTGTGGGACAAGGTCATGGAAGGGATCAAAATCGAGAACCGCACTCATGCGCCGGTTGATTTTGATACTGACCTGCCCTCCACCATTACCGCACACGATGCCGGTTATATCGATCAGAGCCTGGAGCAGATCGTTGGTCTGCAGACTGACAAGCCGCTGAAGCGCGCCATCATCGCCAACGGCGGTATCAAGATGGTTAAAACTTCTTGCGAAGTGTACGGTCGTCAACTGGACCCTATGGTCGAGAAGATCTTCACCGAGTACCGCAAGACTCACAACCAGGGCGTGTTTGACGTTTACACCAAAGACATCCTGAACTGCCGTAAGTCTGGTGTTATCACCGGTCTGCCGGATGCCTACGGCCGTGGCCGTATCATCGGTGACTACCGTCGTGTTGCTCTGTACGGTGTTGACTTCCTGATGGCCGACAAACTGGCCCAGTTCAAGTCCCTGCAAGCTGACCTGGAAAACGGCGTCAACCTGGAAGCCACCATCCGTCTGCGCGAAGAGATCTCCGAGCAGCACCGTGCCCTGGCACAGATGAAGGTGATGGCTGCCAAGTACGGTTGCGATATCTCCGTACCGGCCAAGAACGCCAAAGAAGCCGTACAGTGGACCTACTTCGCCTACCTGGCGGCAGTCAAGTCCCAGAACGGTGCAGCCATGTCCTTCGGTCGTACCTCCAGCTTCCTGGATATCTACATCGAGCGTGACCTGCAGAAAGGCCTGATCACCGAGCAAGAAGCACAGGAGCTGATGGACCACATGGTCATGAAGCTGCGTATGGTTCGCTTCCTGCGTACTCCGGAATACGATTCACTGTTCTCCGGCGACCCGATGTGGGCGACCGAGACCCTGGCTGGTATGGGCGTTGATGGCCGTACCTTGGTCACCAAGAACAGCTTCCGTATGCTGAACACCCTGTATACCATGGGCCCGTCCCCTGAGCCGAACCTGACCATCCTGTGGTCCGAGAAGCTGCCGGTCGGTTTCAAGAAGTACTGTGCCAAGGTATCCATCGAGACCTCTTCCGTTCAGTACGAGAACGACGATCTGATGCGTCCGGATTTCAACAACGATGACTACGCCATCGCTTGCTGTGTATCCCCGATGATCGTTGGTAAGCAGATGCAGTTCTTCGGTGCTCGTGCCAACCTGGCCAAGACCATGCTGTATGCAATCAACGGTGGTATGGACGAGAAGCTCAAGATCCAGGTCGGTCCGAAAACCGAGATGGTCAAGTCCGAGTACCTCGACTACAACGACGTAATGGATCGTCTGGACCACTTCATGGATTGGCTGGCCAAGCAATACGTTGCTGCGCTGAACATCATCCACTACATGCACGACAAGTACAGCTACGAAGCCTCTCTGATGGCGCTGCACGACCGTGACGTATATCGCACCATGGCGTGTGGTATCGCTGGTCTGTCCGTAGCCGCTGACTCCCTGTCTGCCATCAAGTACGCCAAGGTCAAGCCGATTCGTGACGAAGATGGCGTTGCCATCGACTTCGAAATCGACGGTGAATACCCGCAGTTCGGTAACAACGACGCTCGCGTCGATGATATCGCCTGTGACCTGGTTGAGCGCTTCATGAAGAAGATTCAGAAGCTGAACACCTACCGTGGTGCTGTTGCTACCCAGTCTGTTCTGACCATTACCTCCAACGTGGTATATGGCAAGAAGACCGGTAACACCCCGGATGGCCGTCGTGCCGGTGCTCCGTTCGGCCCGGGTGCAAACCCGATGCACGGTCGTGACCAGAAAGGTGCTGTTGCTTCCCTGACTTCCGTAGCCAAGCTGCCGTTCGCTTACGCTAAAGATGGTATCTCCTATACCTTCTCCATCGTTCCGAACGCACTGGGTAAAGATATGGAAGCCCAGAAAGCCAACCTGGCTGGCCTGATGGACGGTTACTTCCACCACGAATCCAACGTAGAGGGTGGTCAGCACCTGAACGTTAACGTGATGAACCGTGAAATGCTGCTGGACGCCATGGAAAACCCGGAGAAATATCCGCAGTTGACCATCCGCGTATCCGGTTATGCCGTTCGCTTCAACTCTTTGACCAAAGAGCAACAGCAAGACGTCATCACCCGTACCTTCACTGCTTCTCTGTAATCGAGATATAGTGAGCAAAAACCGGCGCCAAGGCGCCGGTTTTTTTATGCGTGCGATTCAGGGGGAGTAATCATCCCCTGTGAATCGCCTCCAGTTCCATCGCAACCACAACAGTTGTTACTGGGTATTCGAAGAGGATTAAGGGGAGGGGCTCACCAGGATTGACCTAGGCCCCGTCTGTAATGCGATTATGCTTTATTAGCGCTCTAAGGGGATAGGCGGTTGCTTTGCCTGCCATTTCATCAGTGTTGCTATGGCTCGTGGAACAGCTGATCAGGTTTAAGGGGTGAACAGAGGCGCCATCGCGGGTATCAAGCAATACCCATAAGCCTGTGACTATGGAATCATTCTCTGCCTCTGCCTCTGCCTCTGCCTCTGCCTCTGCCTCTGCCTCTGCCTCTGCCTCTGCCTCTGTCTCTCTCAATGCGCAGCTGGGAGGGTGTCTGGTAGCCAGCCAGATATGTGTGAAGCTACAAACCCTGCTTGCAGAAACAACAAGGGCTGCACATTGTGCAGCCCTTGTCTCTGGAAAATAGCGGGTTGAGCGCGTTAGCTGGCCCAGGTGATGATGTGATCGATCCATTCACCCGCCTGATCCTCGTGAATGACCTTGCCACGGACGGATTGACCAGCCTGATGCATCGCGGAACGACTGCCGGTCAGCAGAGGATGCCACTCTGGAAGAGCGTCACCTTCAGACAGCAGGCGATATGCGCAAGTTGAGGGGAGCCAGTCATATTCGGCGATCTTGTCATGGGTGATCTGCAGACAGTCAGGCTCTTTTTTGAAACGATTGGCGTAATCAGAGCACTGACAGGTCTTGGTGTTAAGCAAATTGCAGGCGACATTGGTGAAAACCAGTTCGTCGGTATCTTCATCGATCAGCTTGTTGAGGCAGCATTTTCCGCAACCATCGCAGAGGGATTCCCATTCGGATTCAGTCATCTGCTGCAGACTCTTGGTCTGCCAAAAGGGGGCTTGCATCATACCGCTCACTTATTACACCTGATAAAACGCGTGGTTATACCCCTTGTTACCCGGTATTTCAAGGAGAGGGTCACTCCGGTGGACAAATTGTCGTGATCAGCTCAAATGAATGCAATGACTTTCAGCCTCATCATATTGCTCAAACGGGTTCGCTGGTGGGCAGGAAGTCCCGCAGGTTTGAATACTTGGGCTGCATGATTGTCCAGTTCAGATTTTATTTTCTGCTTCTTTATCCGTTGCATCTTTTGATGTTTGTCTGCTTGCAGCAAGCAGGGTTAAATGATCTCCGATGCCTACCGTCAGGCTGTTGCAAGCTTGTCTTTCAAATAAAGCCGCTGGTCACATATTGTTTGCGCCCTTCTGTCACTGCGACCCGCGGGAGAGCCTGCGTAGGCGTTCGTTTTTTGTCTTAATGATTGAGATAGATATCTTGCTCTGCATAGGCCAGCAGAGGTGTGCCGAGGTTAGTCCGTTTCGCGCCAAAGAAGCGGGTGAGTACGCCAGATTGCTGTCCCAGTCGCTGCAGCTTGACGTGATCCAGCTCGATCTGCTCGGGTAGCCAGGTAAATACGGCGGCGCAGTGACCATTGCCCAGACTGCGCTCCAGGGTTTGCTGCCAGTTCTTGATTTTGGGGCTATGTACCACCAGCACTCTCTTGGGATCGATACCTCGCTCTTCCAGACGGCTGACTGTGGGGCGTCCCGGCGGGGCGATCAACAAGATCCAGCCGGTATGAGCCTCCCCAAGCTTTGTCAGCTCGCTCAGAAACTGATCATCAGACTGGATAGTCACACCATAATGAGCCAACTCCGCTTTGCAGGCGGTTCTGGTTGGCCAGGGCTTGCTCATGACACGATTCATCGCAAAGGGCAGTGAGTGCAGGGGCTGGTTCATATATGGGGTTCCTGTATGAATATCCAAGCTGTATGCGCATACAGTAGTTCTATCCTGTGGCAGTGACAAGGTGTTTTTGCTGAAAAATGTGATGGTGTTGGCATGTGTCGTTAGTAAGGTTATGTTTTTAAACACTATTTAATATAAAGCTGGTTGGGTGTTTTTCGTACTATGGACAAACCTTGCGTAACCGCCCATGGTTATACAGGTCATTTACAGGAGGTGCCGCCATGGATATCAGTACCTTGCAACGTCTTGATGCCAACATCTTGCTGGGCATCATCAATGAGAAGCTAAGGCTTGAGTGTGACGGGTTGGAGGAGTTGCTGGCCTATTACGATATGAGTGAAGAGCAGTTGGCAGGACGTCTGGATCAGATTGGGTACCATTACGATCCATTGAGTAATCAGTTCAAGGCACATCTTTAAGGGTGCAATGATTGCTTCATATTTATACGGTAATTTTTCAGGCACATTGAAACCGGTTTCAATGTGCCGTCTTGCTGCCTATTTTCAGGGATTTTCAAGGCTTGGCAATCTCTGAAAACCTATTCATGCCAGAATATTTTTATTGTTTCATTAAGCTTATGATAATAAAGGGAATGTTTGTTTTTGTGCGATCAATTAAAGGAAAGGGTTTTCAAGCTTTTTAGGCTGTTTTTATCGGTTAAAGTGTGACTTGCGTTAACTTTTAATTCTGCCGCTTTAGTTAGTATTCTCACGCCGGTACATATTTTGAGATAACAACAGCGCCGGTCCCGCAAGCGGGATAACAATTTTATTTGTAACGAAGGAATATGGTTTATGGCTACCAAGAAGAAGACAGACCAGGATCTCCAACTGGATAAAGATCAGCTCAAGGCGAGTATCGTGCGTCACCTGCGTTCTACCTTGGGAACAAGCGAACAGAAAGCCTCTCCCGAAGCGTGGTGGAAAGCCACTGCGGCGGCTGTCAATGAACAGGTGTACGAGCGCCTGACCCGCACTCAGCAGACTCATTTCAAGAAAGATACTCGTGCGATTCACTATCTCTCTGCTGAATTCCTGATGGGACGATTGACATCCAACAACCTGCACAACCTCTCCCTCTACAAGACTTGCGAAGAGGCGCTGGGCGAACTCGGTCTGGAACTGACCGACCTGTGCGAACAAGAGCCGGACATGGCACTTGGCAACGGCGGCCTGGGTCGTCTGGCTGCCTGCTTTATCGACTCGCTGGCCACTCTGAACTATCCGGCGGTTGGTTACGGTATCCACTATGAACACGGTCTGTTCCGTCAGGAAATCCAGGATGGCCGCCAGATCGAGCGTCCGGACTCCTGGCGTGAATATGGCAACCCCTGGGAGATCTGCCGTCCCGAGTCGGTGCAAGAAGTGCCGCTCTATGGCTACGTCGAGACCGTGTTTGGTGACAATGGCGGCCTGAAAAAGGTATGGCACGCCGGTCGCAAGATTAAAGGGGTGCCTTGGGATATTCCGGTGGTCGGTTTTGGCGGTCACACCGTCAACATCCTGCGTTTGTGGGAATCCCGCGCCTCCGAGTTTTTCGACTGGGACGTGTTCAACGCCGGTGGTTACATCGACTCCCAGGCTGAGAAAGCCCAGGCCGAGACCATCTCCAAGGTGCTGTATCCGAACGATGAGACCGATGCAGGTAAAGAGCTGCGTCTGATCCAGCAGTACTTCTTCTGTGCTTGCTCCATCAAGGACATCATGCGCCGCTACAAGCGGGTCCATGGCAGTGACTTCAGTAACTTTGCCGCGCAAATTGCCATTCAGCTCAACGATACTCACCCGACTGTCGCCATCCCGGAACTGATGCGGGTGCTGGTTGACGAGGAAGATCTGAACTGGGATGCCGCTTGGGCTATCTGCTATCAGGTCTTCTCTTATACCAACCACACTCTGCTGCCGGAAGCGCTGGAGAAGTGGTCGGTCAGCCTGTTCGAGAAAGTACTGCCTCGCCATCTAGAGGTGATTTACGAGATCAACGCCCGCTTCCTGAACGAGTTGGTGGAGCCCAAGTGGCCGGGCAACGATGCTATCAAGGCCAAGCTCTCCATCATCGAAGAGGGAGATGTGCGCAAGGTTCGCATGGGCAACCTGTGCGTGATCGGTTCGTCCAAAGTGAACGGTGTGGCCGAGATCCACTCCAAGCTGGTGAAGGAAGATCTCTTCCCCGAGTATGCCGAGCTGTGGCCGGAAAAAATGTGCAACGTGACCAACGGGGTGACCCCGCGTCGCTGGCTGCTGGCGTGCAACCCGGAACTGGCTGGCCTCTACAACGAAGTAGTGGGCAAGGAGTGGCCGCTGCAACTGGACAAACTGCGTGGCGTGGTGAAATTTGCCGACGACAAGGCGTTCCAGCAGCAGTTCATGACCATCAAGCGTCACAACAAAGAGAAGCTGGTCAAGGTCATCAAAGACGAAACCGGTATCGATGTCAGTGCCGAGGCGATCTTTGACGTTCAGATCAAGCGTCTGCACGAGTACAAGCGCCAGCAGCTGAACCTCATTCACATCATGGCACTCTATCGTCGTCTGCTGGCCAACCCGGACTATGACATGCACCCACGCGTGTTTATCTTCGGCTCCAAAGCGGCGCCCGGTTACAAGCTGGCCAAAGACATCATCTATGCCATCAACAAGCTGGCGGATCGGGTCAATAACGATGCTCGTATCCAGGGCAAGCTGAAAGTGGTGTTCATGCCGAACTATCGCGTGAGTCTGGCCGAGAAGCTGATCCCGGCAGCAGATGTCTCCGAGCAGATCTCCACTGCAGGTTATGAAGCATCCGGTACCGGCAACATGAAGATGGCACTCAACGGTGCAATCACCATCGGGACGCTGGATGGAGCCAACATCGAGATCGCTGAAGAGGCGGGTGCCGAAAACTGTGCCATCTTCGGTCTGAACGTGGACGAGGTGAAGTCGCTGAAGGCGCGCGGTTACAACCCGTACGACTTCTACTATGCCAACTCCGAGCTCAAAGCCGTGCTGGACTGGTTTGATACCGACTACTTCACGCCGGGTCGTCCGGGTGAGCTGGCCTCCATCAAGCGCTCCTTGCTGGAAGGGGGAGACCCTTACCTGACCCTGGCGGACTTCCAGTCCTACTCGGATGCACACAAGCTGATCGATACCTGGTATCGGGATCCTGCGCTGTGGGCGAAGAAGGCCATCATCAACTCGGCCACCATGGGCAAGTTCAACTCCGACCGCTCTATTCAGGACTACGTGGATCGGATCTGGGATCTGAAGGCCTGCAACATTGGCTAATCGGATTCATAAATGAGAAAACCCCCGCAATGCGGGGGTTTTTGTTTATTGGGGGGAGCTGGATCAGAGGATA
Organism: Aeromonas sp. R2-2; assembly: GCF_040908355.1. Classification (NCBI taxonomy): domain Bacteria; kingdom Pseudomonadati; phylum Pseudomonadota; class Gammaproteobacteria; order Aeromonadales; family Aeromonadaceae; genus Aeromonas; species Aeromonas sp. R2-2. The sequence continues at coordinate 69,255 of NZ_JBFODQ010000066.1, forward strand.
TCGCCAACGAAGTAGGCCAGCAGAGCGAGCAGCACGGTAAAGACCACGTTCAGAGCCATACCGGCTTTCATCATCTCCCTCTGGCGGATGTGGCCACTGGCAAAGACGATGGCATTGGGCGGCGTGGCGACCGGCAGCATAAAGGCACAGGAGGCACCGATAGCGATCAACACCGACATCACCACAGGTGATACACCCAGCGCCTCGGCGACACCGGCAAACAGGGGAACCAACAGTGCGGCGGTGGCGGTGTTGGAGACCAGCTCGGTCAGGAACACCACGAAGGCGGCCAGCATAAGCAACACAACAAAAATGTTGGCGTTGGAGAGCACGGCCGACAGATGGCTGGCCAGGAATGCGCTGGTACCAGTGGCCTTGAGAATGGCGCTCAGGGTCAGACCGCCGCCAAACAGCATCAGCACGCCCCAGTCGGTGTTCTGGTTGACGTCATCCCAGCTGGCGACACGGCTGACCACGATGGCCACGATGGCGCCCATGGCAATCAGGGTGTCGAGTTGCGGAATACCGCCAAAGGCGTTGGAGATGGGTTGTGAGCCGATCCAGAGCACAACGGTGGTCAGGAAGATTGCCAGCGTCACTTTACGCTCGCGGGTCCAGTTGATGGTGACATCCTGGATCTCGACGCGGTGGCTGAGACGCGGGCGAGTTACCAGATAGAGCAGGGCAATACCGCAGGGCATCAGGATCAGCACGACTGGAACACCGAATTTCATCCAGTCAGTGAAGCCAATCCCCATCTGGGCGGCTGCGATGGCGTTGGGTGGGCTACCCACCAGGGTACCGATGCCGCCGATACTGGCGCTGTAGGCGATCCCCAGCAATACGAAGACGAAGGTGGCGCGCTCTTTTTTGCTATCGAGGCGTGCCAGCATACCGATCGCCAGTGGCAGCATCATGGCGGTGGTAGCGGTGTTGCTGATCCACATCGACATGGCGGCTGTGATGGTAAAGAGCAGGATGACGCCCCAACCTAGATGACCATTGGCCAGGTGCATCACCTTGCCTGCCATCAGGGTATCCAGTCCCTGTTTGGAGAGGGCTGCCGCGAGGGCGAAACCGCCAAAAAAGAGGAACAGGATCGGGTTGGCAAAATCGGTGAGGGATTTGCTCATGTCAAACACCCCGAGCACGGTAGCCAGCAGGGGTACCAGCAGCGCGGTGATGGTGACGTGCAGTGCTTCGGTCAGCCAGAGGATGGCGATAAAGACCAGAATGCCCAGCCCCTTGTTGACCATGGGGTCAAACGGGAGCCAGGCGAGCATGGCACAAAGTAGCAAAACATCCAGGATGACGATCCCTGATTTGATGTCCAGCCAGCGAGATGGAGCAGAGGGTACAGCTGATGTGTGCATAATGTTCTCTCGGTTAATTTATGGTTGTTTTTGTGTTGCCGAGATTACATCCATTCACTTGTTTGAAACAGACTCACATGTTGAAAATCAGCCTCTACTCACATACTCATTGATAAAAATGAGGAAATGAACACATAAATAAAACATGTGCGAAATATAAATCAAACATCCATGAACTGTTCCAGCCATTGCTTGAACATGCTCTTTGGCAAGGAGCCATTTATCTGGTTCACCAGTTTGCCCTGTTTGAAGACCATCAGGGTGGGGATACTGCGAATGGCGTAACGGGCGGCAATGGTGCTCTGTTGCTCGGTATCGACTTTGACAAAGCGCATCCGTGGTTCGAGTTCATGGGCAACCTCATGAAATACCGGAGCAAACTGCTGGCAGGGGCCGCACCAGCTGGCCCAGAAATCGACCACGACCGGGATATCTGAGTTGATCAAGGTATCGAAGTTATCCGCCTTCCCGAGGCAAGGGGTCTGGCTGAACAGGAGGGCTTTGCAGCGCCCGCATTTGGCAGATGTATCAATATGGGTAACGGGCAGGCGGTTCCTGGTAAAGCAGTGGCTACAATAAGTAGTGATAAATGACATAATTGGTTCCTTCTAAATCAGCTCTGGCCGGGGATATGATGAGAAGCCAGAATGAAGCAATCGCGAAACAATAGCGAAATATCAGAGCAATAACGGTAACACAGTGCCCAGCGGGAGTGGATAATTCCCCCTGGGTTCATTGCCTGACCGGATAATTCAGCGACCACCAGATGAGAGTCGAGACGGGATGAATAAAGGATCACGGAAAAACCGTGCTGTGCCAGGGCTGATCGTTGCCCTGCTGCTCGCCTTTTCGGGCTACTGCTGGCAGTCGCTCAGTCAGCAGCAACAGGCCCACGACCTGAATGACGCGGCCGAGGTGGTGCTGAACCGGATCAACGCCGATACCGTCTATCTGCTTGGGCGGGAGCAGGCCAATGACAGCAATGTCCAGCAGCGCCTGAACCAGTTATCCATCACCCTTGACGGTTTTGTACGGGAAGTCAGAAGCGATCCCGAGCTGGTGCAAGACGACCTTTCCCAGGCTCTGCTTGATGACATGGACAACTATCTGATGGCGCTGGCCAGGCTTCATGCCATTGAGATGGCTATCGAGTACCTCAATGCGCCCCTGCAGGCCCAGATTAAAAAGGTGCGGGGGATAAGCCCGTCAGACAGTGCTCTCCATCGCGACCTGGAGGAGTTGGCGCAACTGAGCAACTATCTGCAGCGCAGTTGGGACAAACGTGAACAGACTACGCTGGACCAGCTGCAACAGCAGTTGCAATCCCGTTATGGCAACTTGCCGGAGATCGCCACCCTGATCCGCCTGAGCAAGGAGATGAGCCAGCAGGTGATTGCTTATCACACCTTGCGTTACCAGCTCATCGACATGCATGTGATCGAGAGTCTGGTGCGCTGGAAACTCGACAAGCTGGAGCGCGCCTCCTCTTTGATGAACCGCTTCTATCTGATGGTGCTGTGCGGGGCTTTGATCTGCTTTGCGCTGGTGGCCTTCACCCTGTGGCGCCGCAACCAGAAGCTGAGCGAGTTGTCGCGCCAGACCGGCTTGCTGGCCCAGGCCAAAAGCGATTTTCTGGCCAACATGAGCCATGAGATCCGCACCCCCATGAATGCCATCATAGGTTTTAGCTCGCTGGCACTGCAGACCGAACTGGATCAGCAACAGCGGGACTATCTGGGCAAGATCAAATCCTCATCCGATACCCTGCTGCTGCTGATCAACGACATCCTTGATTTGACCAAGGTGGAGTCAGGCAAGCTGACGTTGGAGGAGATCGACTTCGATCTCAGCGAGCAGCTCGATTCGCTGGCGGGCATGTTTGCCGATCTGGCGGAGCGCAAGCACGTGGAGGTGGTTATTCGCAAGTCACCGGAAGTGCCGGTCTTCTTGCGTGGGGATCCCTTGCGATTGGGACAAGTGCTGGTCAATCTGGTGAACAACGCCATCAAGTTTACCGAACGCGGTGAAGTCGAAGTCTGCATCGAGCTGGCCAATCCTCACCCAATGCGGATCCGCTTCAGTGTGCGCGATACCGGCATCGGCATTGCCGAAGAGAAGCAGACCCAACTGTTTCAGGCGTTTACCCAGCTGGAGGCGGGCAATACCCGCAAATATGGCGGCTCGGGTCTTGGGCTCAATATCTCCCAGCGGCTAGTGGAGCTGATGGGGGGGCGGATCACCGTAGAGAGCAAGCCTGGCGTCGGCTCTCTGTTCAAGTTCGATATCCCGATGGCGCAGGCGGTCTACGGCGTGGCTGGACGGAAAGTCTTCTTCGAAAACCAGCCGCTGGTGATGGTGATGGATGACAACGAACTGGTGCTGGATTTGGCCCGGGACATTCTGACTCGCGCGGGAGTGCGGGTGCTGCCGGTCAACTCCCTTTCTCGCGCCCGTCAGCTGCTCCGTGAAGAGGGACCGAATCTGCGGTTGGCGATCCTCGACTGGCGCATGGGTCAGGAGGATGGGCTCGATCTGGCGCTGGAGATGTATCAGCACAGCCAGTGGCGGCGGATCCCCATCCTGATGATCAGCGCCTGGGCCAGAGAGGGGCTGCACGCCAGGATGGACAGCATGGGGCTGACCCATTTTCTGCCCAAACCGATGACCGAAAATGCCCTGCTGGCCAAGGTGGACGAACTGCTCAACGGCAGCTCTTACGAGCTCAACCTGCGCAAGGCCGAGGCACAGGGGGATCAGCAACACTTCAAATCCCTGTTGCAGGGTACCCGAGTGCTGTTGGCGGAAGACAACCGGGTCAATCAGCAGCTCATCATCGAGTATCTGCGGCGCGTCGATGCGGTAGTGTGTGTGGTCAGCAATGGTCGGGAGGCGGTGGAGCGGGTCGCCGAGCAGCCTTTTGACGTGATCCTGATGGATTTGCAGATGCCAGTGCTGGACGGACTCGATGCCACCCGCCAGATCCGCAAGATGGTCGACAAACACGATGTGCCCATCATTGCCCTCACCGCCAGCGCCATGCCCGGTGACAAGGAGCGTTGCCTGGGGGTGGGGATGAATGGCTATGTCACCAAGCCGGTGAGCAAGCTGGATCTCTACAACAACCTGCTGCAGTGGGTAAAGCCGCAAGGGGTGGAGCAGGCGGGGATCATGGAGGTGAAACCGCCGGATATGATCGGGATCCTCGATCTGCAGGATGCACTCAAGCGGCTGGAGCAGGACAAGGAGGCGTTGCAGATCCTGTTCAAGCTGTTCATGTCGGAGCACAAGGACGATCTGTGGGAGATCCGCTCCGCTCTGCGCCGTCAGCAACCCGAGGTGGCCAGCAAGCTGCTGCACACCCTCAAGGGGGTGTCGGCCAATATCTCGGCGGCCCGTCTGCAATTGGTGGCTGGCGAGCTGGAGTGGCGCCTGCGGCAAAACGAGGTGCTAAGCGAGACGGATCTGGAGCAGTTGCAACAGGTCTTTAGCCAGACCCGGGAAGAGGTGTCACACTTCCTGTTGACCGGTGAGCAGCATGAAAATTCGTATAATCCCTATTCATCAGGGGATGATCGCATGTCACAGTGAATTAAATAGTAATTATTCTCAACCATCCCGGTTCGGGATATGATGAGCTTTCGTTCGAATCGCCTCCAGCCGGAGGCGATTGTTTTCATTCTTCTATTTCTGCGTGGCTTCTCTGATGGCCGCTCCTTGGAGCGGTCACGGGCAGAGAGCGCTAAAGGTTGGTGGTGTGAGCGTATTTCTACGATTGAGCTGGTTTTTCAAGGAGCAGTGGCCCCGTTATCTGGCTGCCATCTCCCTGCTGCTGATGGTGGCCCTGTTGACCGTGATTCCGCCCAAAGTGGTGGGCTGGGTGGTGGATGGCATCACCAGGGGTGGTCTCGACAATGGCACCCTGATGCGCTATCTGGCGGGGCTGTTTGGTCTGGGTGTGCTGATTTATCTGCTGCGCTACGTCTGGCGGGTGATGCTGTTCGGTGCCTCTTACCGTCTGGCCTATGTGTTGCGCAATCGCCTGTTCAGCCATTTCACCCGGATGAGCCCCGATTTTTATCAGCGCCACCGTACTGGCGATTTGATGGCCCATGCCACCAATGACATTCAGGCTGTGGAGATGACCGCTGGCGAAGGGGTGCTGACTCTGGTGGACTCCATCATGGTCGGGGTATTGGTGCTCTCCATCATGTGCAGCCAGTACTCCTGGCAGTTGACGCTGGTCTCCTTGCTGCCGCTGCCGGTGATGGCCTATTTCATGAACCGCTTCGGCACCCAGATCTACACCCAGTTCAAGGCGGCGCAAGGGGCCTTCTCCAGGCTCAACAACAAGACCCAGGAGGCCCTTTCCGGCGTGCGGGTGTTGAAATCCTATGCGGTTGAATCGCTGGAAGATGAAGGCTTTGCCGAGCTGACCAAACAGGCGGGGGAGCGCAATATGGCGGTGGCCCGCATCGATGCCAAATTCGATCCGGTCATCTATCTCTGTATCGGTTGCTCCTACTTCCTCGCGGTGGCGGGGGGCAGTGTGCTGGTGCTGCAGGGTGAGTTGACCCTGGGTGAGCTCACCAGCTTCACCATGTACCTCGGCCAGCTGATCTGGCCGATGTTTGCCATCGCCTGGCTGTTCAACATCATCGAGCGGGGCAGCGCCGCCTACTCCCGTATCGAAAGCCTGCTGGGGGAGCGCAGCGATATCGAAGAGCCCGCCCAGCCGGCCGCGTTTACCTCTGTCTTTCCTTTGCAGATCAAAGGGGTGAGCTATCAACTTGAGCAGCGCACCCTGCTTGCGGATATCGACGTTACCCTCAAGCAAGGGGGGATGCTCGGGGTGGTGGGGCGCACCGGGGCAGGCAAGAGTTCCCTGCTCAAGCTGCTGATGCGCCTTGCCAATCCGACTCACGGTTCGATAGCCATGGGGGGCGTACCGATTGACCAGTTGCCGCTCGCCACACTGCGCAGCCAGTTTGCCTATGTGCCGCAGGAGCCATTCCTGTTTTCCACCACTATCGCCGCCAATATCGCCCTCGGCAAACCCGATGCGAGCCGCGAGGAGGTCGAACGGGTGGCGCGCATTGCCTGTGTTCACGATGATATCGTGCGTTTCCCCAAGGGCTATGAGACCGAGGTGGGGGAGAAAGGGGTGACCCTCTCCGGCGGTCAGAAACAGCGGCTGGCCATTGCCCGCGCCCTGCTGCTGGATGCGCCCATTCTGGTGCTCGATGATGCGCTCTCGGCGGTGGATGCCCACACCGAGCAGCAAATTCTGCATGCCCTCAAGGCCCATCGTCGCACCCTGATCCTGGTCAGCCATCGCATGACGGCGGTGGAGCAGGCCGACGAGATCCTGGTGCTGGAGCAGGGGGCCGTCAGCGAGCGGGGTCATCACGGTACCCTGATGGCGCACAATGGCTGGTATGCAGATATGGTGCGTTACCAGCGTCTCGAAGAAGCGGTGGAGGAGAGCCTGTGAATCCGACCATTAAACGACTGCTCGCCTACTGCGCCCAGTATCCTCGCTGGCTGATCCAGGCGGGGATCTGTTTGCTGCTTGCTACCGGCGCCGAAGTGGCCGGGCCGCTGCTGATCAAGCTCTTTATCGATGACTATCTGGCGCCTCGCAATATCGTGCTGCCCACCATAGCCCTGATTGCAGCGGGCTATCTGGGCTTGCAGGTACTCTCGGCGGCGGGCTTCTATTTGCAATCCCTGCGCTTTAACCGTATCGCCCAGGCGGTGGTGCAAACCCTGCGCGAGCAGGTGTTTGCCACCGCCATCCGCTTGCCGGCCCGCTACTTTGACAAGCATCGATCCGGCTCGCTGATTTCCCGCATCACCAACGACACCGAAGCGATCATGAACCTCTATGTGCAGGTGATCGGCTTGCTGGTGCAAAAGGTGGTGCTGTTGTGCGGCATCCTCATCTCGATGGCGCTGCTGGATCTGCGGCTGATGCTGGTCTGCTCCCTGCTGCTGCCCGCCGTGGGCGGGGTGATGTGGCTCTACCAGAAACTGAGTGTGCCGGTGGTGCGAGCGACTCGCAGCCTGCTCTCCGACATCAACAGCCGCCTCAACGAGTCGCTGCAGGGGATGCCGGTCATTCAGGCTATGGTGCAGGAGCGCCACTTTGCCAATGCCTTTGCCGAGGTGAATCAGCAGCACTGGTCGGCACGGATCAAGAGCCTCAAGATCAACGGCATTTTGCTGCGTCCGCTCATCGATCTCTTCTACATGATGGTGCTGATCGGTCTGTTGGCGCTGTTCGCCCACGAGGGACTGAGCCACGCGGGTGCCATTCAGGTAGGGGTGCTCTACGCCTTTATCAGCTATCTGGGGCGGATGATCGAGCCGCTCATCGAGATGACCAACCAGCTTAACCAGCTGCAGCAGGCGATGGTGGCGGGGGAGCGGGTCTTTGCCCTGCTCGATGAAACCCGCGAGAGCACCGAGGGCGAACAGCGCCCGCTGGAAGGGCGGGTCAGTTTCGAGCGGGTGAGCTTCTCCTACGATGGTGAGCAGCAGGTGCTGCGGGAGGTCAGTTTTGCCGCAAAACCGGGCCAGATGCTGGCGCTGGTGGGCCATACCGGCAGCGGCAAGTCCACCATTATCAGCTTGCTGATGGGCTTCTATCCGCTGGATCAGGGGCAGATCCGCTTCGATGATTACGCACTGGATACTCTGTCGCTGGCGGCGGTACGCCGCAGCATAGGGCTGGTGCAGCAAGATCCCTTTATCTTCGTCGGCACTCTGGCGGAGAACCTGCGTCTCGGCCGTGCCGGAATAGACGAAGCGCGGCTCTGGCAGGCGCTGAGCGAGGTGCAGCTGGCCGAGTTTGTGCGCAGCTTGCCGGAGGGGATCAACACCCTGATGGAGGAGGGAGGCAAGAACCTCTCCGCCGGTCAGCGGCAACTGCTCTCCTTTGCCCGAGCGCTGGTGGGGGATCCGCGCATCCTCATTCTGGATGAAGCGACGGCGAGTGTGGACTCCCAGACCGAGTTGGCGCTGTCGCAGGCGATCTCTGCCGCCCGTCGTGGCCGCACCACCATCGCCATCGCCCACCGCCTCTCGACCATCGTCGATGCGGACGAGATCCTGCTGCTCTCCCGCGGTCAGGTGAGCGAGCGGGGCAGCCACAGCGAGCTGATGGTCCTCGGCGGTCACTATGCCCAGCTGTTCGAGATGCAGAGTCAGGGGGCCTGGCTGGAAGAGAAGCGCGCCTGAGCGGCATATTTGCTGTAACGGCGACATGAACGAAAAGAGGGAACCGATGCGGTTCCCTCTATTTTTTGCGTTGGGTAAAAGGTCGTAACCGTGATCCCTGTGCTTGTCGAATGGCACAGATGCAGGCAACATGTTGTTTACATTAACTCATCGGATCAGTTCGCATATGGATTTGCAACGCTTCAAAGCCAATCTGGCGCTCCGGCTGTTTGCCTGGCGCTACATTCCCGTCATCGGGTTTTGTGCCCCGATCATCGAAGAGATGAACGCCAAGGCGCTGCGCATTCGCATTCCCCTTGGCTGGCGTACCCGCAACCATCTGGGCAGCATGTATTTTGGCGCGCTGGCGACCGGCGCCGATCTGGTAGGTGGTCTGCTGGTGATGGAGAAAGGGCGGCAGCGGCGCAAGAAGGTGCACTTCGCCTTCAAGGATGTGCAGGGGGAGTTTTTGAAACGACCGGAGGGGGATGTGCAGTTCGACTGCGCAGCGGGGGAGGAGATTGACGCCATGATCGACGAATCGCTGGCAAGCGGTCAGCGCATCAATCGCCCCATCCAGGTGGTGGCCACTTGTCCGTCATTGAACGGGGATGAGGCGATGGCGCGTTTTGTGCTGACCCTGTCGATCAAGGCCAGCTAGCGGGTTGCCGGAGAGTGGCTCCCCGAGACGGGGTTAGCCAATCTCCGGGCTGACGCCCTCTTTCACCACGACCTTCATGCCGTTGAAGTTGACCACCTGTTCGGCCACGATCTTGCAGCGCTTGCGGGTCTCGACCTGACCATCCACCTCGACCAGCCCTTCGGCAACGAGGGCTTTGGCGGCGCCGCCACAATCGGCCCACCCCTGATGTTTGATAAGGTCACACAAGGCAACGAAGGGGTGACCTTCGAGCAGAAACGTCTCCATGGGAAATCCTCTAGATGGATGAATGCCGGATACAGCAGGGCGACTATTTTAGGCAGTTCGCTCAGGCAAAGAAAGGAAGAGGGGCCACTCGCTGCGAAAAAGTGGCCGATTGTCCTTGAGGTGGCGCTTTCGCAAGACCTGATGGAGAGGTGAGAGGGCCAACCGTGACGTATCGTGACGCACCTCGTCCCTGCTGGTGTGCCCACACTCTCCCCTGACTGTTAGGATCGGGCCACTCTCAATGGCCCAAGGAACTTTCCATGACACTCTCCCGCCTGCTGCTGGCATGCAGCGCCCTGACTCTGTGCGGTGTCGCGCAGGCCAGTACTCCGGTGCAGGTCTCGCTGCCCGGGGTCAATTTGCCCGCGTCCCATCAGGTGGAAGGGGCGCGCGCCTCGCTGCTCTACGGTCGGACCGGTCAGGTGAAGGGCATTGATCTGCCGATCTTCGCCCTCTCCGATGTGGATCAGTTCAGCGGTCTGCAGCTCGGGATCTTCCTCGGTGCCGGTCGGGTGCGTCACCAGTTTGGCGGGGTCGCTATCAACGCCATCAACTGGCACGAAGGGCAGGATACCGGCGTCAATCTGGGGCTGGTCAACCTGACCAACAATGTACAGGGGCTCAACTGGGGGGCGGTCAATATCGCCAAGGGCAATGCGCTGGCCAACGTCGGCCTGGTCAACTATGCCGAGCGTACCACCTTCCAGATTGGCTTTATCAATGCCACCAAACACCTCGACGGCTTGCAGATCGGGCTGGCCAACTACGCCGCCAACGGCGTGTTCCCCATTCTGCCACTGGTGAACTTCCAGAAATCGTTCTGACCAAGGCAGTTCGCTTTGCGTTAAAGGCCTCTGCTGATTACCCTGTGCCTCTTGCAACTTGTGACAGGCGAACAGAGGTAATTGATGACGGCAGGGCAGATGAGTGCAATCGGGATCGGCTGGGATGTGCGTGGTTGGCAGGGCAGTGCCCAGGCGGTGGCTGTGGTGGGCTGGCATGCCGAATCCAACCGCCTGCACTGGCTCGGGGTGTCGCCGCTGTTTCGCCTGAGCTCGCGGGTGGCGCCGGATCTGGCCGCCCTGCTGCGTCCCGCCCTGCAAAACGAGCTGACCCTGATGCAGGTAGAAGCCTGCCCGCAACTGGCGCTCGGTATCGATGCTCCGCTCGCCTTTCCCCGCGCCTTGCGGGATCTGCTCAACGGCCAGCCACACAGCTGCGCCGTGCCCGAGCGGGAGATAGACAACCCCTACGCCTATCGCGACTGCGAGCGCTGGTTGTATCAGCAGTACGGCAAGAAGCCGCTGTCGGCCACCTTCGACCGGCTCGGCAACAACGCCACTCTGGCGCTCTCCATGCTGCCGCGGCTCTCTGGTCTGCAACTGGTGCCGACCGTTGCCCCGAAGGCCAGTCGTGCCGTGCTGGAGGTCTATCCGGCATTGGCCAAAGTGGGCGGCAAGGCCTCCCCGGCACGGCCCGAGCTGGCGGCGCTGCTGCCTGCGGACGTGCTGGTCGGTACCGATCGCTACGATGCGGCGCTCTGCGCCCTGATGGCGCTGCAATATGCCGCTGGCGGCAAGGTGACGGTATTGCCTGAGCTGATTTCGCCACCCAGTGACATGCCTTGTGATGAGGGATGGGTCTATCACTTTGCCCGTCATGCTGTTGAACGTAACGGGATGTGACGGACGCGGCGCATCATGGCGCCGCTCATCTTGTCGACGCGGGCCAAATGGCGCAAAAAACCTGTCTTTAGTCAGGAAATTGCCTGTTCATCCCGCGCCAAGGTGGCGCATCGTTATCTTCATCCGATATATTGCCCACCTTGCTGATCCTTTGCTGTGGTATTCCCGATGAAATCCGTTCTCTCTATTCAGTCCCACGTGGTCTTTGGTTGTGCCGGCAACAGCGCGGCCGTCTTCCCCATGCGCCGCCTTGGTATGGATGTATGGCCCATCAACACGGTGCAGTTTTCCAACCACACCCAATATGCCCAGGGGTGGCAGGGGATGGCGATGCCGGCAGGCCATATCAGTGCGCTGGTGAAAGGATTGGGTAATATCGAGGTGTTGAGCCAGTGTGATGCCGTGCTGAGCGGTTACCTTGGCTCTGCCGAACAGGGGGACGAGATCCTGACCGTGGTCAACGCCGTCAAGGCGGCCAACCCCGATTCCATCTACTTCTGCGACCCCGTGATGGGGCACCCGGAGAAGGGGTGTATCGTCGCTCCCGGCGTCACCCGTTTCCTGACCGAGCAGGCGTTGCCGGTGGCCGACATGATGGCCCCCAACCTGCTGGAGCTGGAGACCCTCTGCGATACCCATCTGGCTGATCTGGATCAGACCCGCGCGGCTGCCCATCAGCTGCTGGCCCGCGGCGTCAAGCTGGTGCTGGTCAAGCATCTCGGTCGTGCGGCGCAGGACTCCAGCCGCTTCGAGATGCTGCTGGCCACCCCGCAAGGGGATTACCTGATTGCCCGTCCGCTCTATGACTTTGCCCGCCAGCCGGTGGGGGTTGGCGATCTTATCAGCGCCCTGATGCTGGCGAATTTGCTGGCCGGTCACGATGCGGTCAGCGCGTTCGAGCGCACCAACGCCTCGGTGGATGCGGTGCTGCAGGAGACCTGGCGCCAGCAGGCTTACGAGCTGCAACTCATCGCCGCGCAAGATGCCTTCGCCCTGCCAGAGGTTGCAGTGCGAGCGGTGAAACTGCCCTGATACTGCGCTGACTTTCGTCTATCCCGACTAGGGATGGGATGCAGATGAAAAAGGCTTGCCAATGGGCCTAATGCCAGTCAGTTAAGCCTGACTGGCATTGTTTTTATTGGCTTTTTTCACGGTATACTTTTGTGGTCTTGCCTTCACACTGCGGAGGTAACTTTGCTCCCTTCGCTCCGGTAATACAAACTGCCTCGCCTGTTTATCCAGCTCCGCCACCCGCTTCGGGATACTCCCCGGTGACAGGTACGGCATGCCGCCAGTTCATGGATGAGGTACACCGATGCCATGTGAAAACTCAGCTGGCTCGCCGTGTATCCCTTCAGACTCGCGGCCATCTTTACCATCTGGCTGCGCAGCAGATTGTACGCCAGCAGCACGCACCACAGCTCTTGCCGTATCCCCGCAGCCTTCTTGCTGCGCAGGGTCAGCCGGTGTTGTTGCAGGCTGTGCCTCATCTCCCGATAGCCCAACTCGATTTCCCAGCGGTGGCTGTAGAGCTCAATGATGTCGGCGCCCGGGAAACGCATCGGCTCGACCATTGAGGTCAGCACTTGCCGCTCCTTGCCATTGATGTGTCGAGTCAGCAAGCGGGCTTCCACTGTGTCCGGCAGGTGCGGCCACTTCTT